>DATJQV010000016.1 GCA_035505375.1 bacterium
GCCGGATGCCCGACGCAGCAACTCGGACTTGTGGGCGGCGTAGGCCCTTAGTTCCTTCTTGAGCGGACTACTCACAGCTTCCTTCATACACCGGGATTGTACCTCAGCACCCTGCAAGCGCAAGCCTCGGGCGCAGGTCACCTCGCCCGACCTTCGACCACCGCAACCTCGTCATCGGGCGATTCACGCTTCGCGTCAGGAATCGGCAGTTGCGTCGCCGGGAACACGCGGTTCATTTAAGTGAACCGCGTGGGGTGGCAGTGGGGAATAGGGATGAGGGGCTGGGGATTAGGGACCAGGGTTTGAGGACTAAGGAATGAGGGTAGAGGAATGAGGGATGAGGATTGAGGACGAAGGACGAGGGACTGGGAGACTAGCGACTCGCGCCGGCGGCGCGCCCAATCTCGAATCGGAAATGGGTTGCCCGCTCGGCCGAGTCCGGTCAGTTAGCTGCTTGAGTCGGGCAGTTCGACGGTCGTCGTTCGGCCTTCGGTGTTTCTATGCGTCAGGCATCGCCTACGCTGCCCAGCGCGGGGCGATGAGTTCGGCCTGCTCCATCACGGTCTTGGTCGCCTGCTCCTGCTTGTCCGGCGGGTAGCCGTGGTTGCGGAGCACCCGCTTCACGAGCACCCGGAGCTTTGCCCTGACGCTTTCTTTCATCGTCCAGTCTATCGAAACATTGTTCCGAATCTTGTCCGCTACCTCGCGCGCTATCGTCCGTAGCGCCTCGTCTCCGAGGACTGCCACCGCGCTGTCGTTCGTCTCCAGCGCATCGTAGAACGCGAGTTCCTCAGGCGACAGCTTGAGCTCCTCTCCCCGCTGAGCTGACTTCCTCATCTCTTCGGCCAGCTTGATGAGCCGTTCGATGACCTGCAGTGTCTCGATGGTCCGGTTGTGGTACTCGGTAATGGCCCGCTCCAGCATCTCGGCGAACGACCGCGACTGCACAAGGAACGTCCGCGACCGCGTCTTTATCTCGTCGTTCAGGAGCTTGCGCAGCAACTCCACCGCGAGGTTCTTCTGCTTCATCCCGCGCACCTCGGCCAGGAACTCGTCGGACAGAATCGAGATGTCCGGTTTCTTCAGCCCCGCCTCGGCGAAGATGTCTATCGGCTTGTCCGCCGATATCGCCCGCGAGACTATCTGCTTGATGGCGAGGTCCAGTTCCTCTTCGGTCAGCCTGCGGCCCGGCGACTTGCGGCCAAGCGCGGCCCGCACGGCCTGGAAGAACCCGACGTCGTCCCGGATCTCCTTCGTCTTCTCGTGCGGCACCGACAGGGCGAACGCCACCGACAGTTCCTTCACCACCTGCGCGTAGCGCTCCTGCCCGTCCTCCTGCGCGAGGATGTGCTCCTGCGCCTTGGGCAGCAGGGCAACCCGCTGCGCCGGCTTGCCGGTCCAATCCGACCAGTCGAACCCATGGAACATCGCGCAGCAGACCTCGTACTTCTCGAGCATCTTGGCGACCGCTTCTTCCTGGCTGAATGTCGGCTTGCCCTTGCCGCCGCTCTCGGTGTACGCGGCCAGTGCCTTCTTCAACGAGTCCGCGATGCCGATGTAGTCGACCACCAACCCGCCCGGCTTGTCGCGGAACACACGGTTCACCCGCGCAATCGCCTGCATCAGCCCGTGCCCGCGCATCGGCTTGTCCAGGTACATCGTGTGTAGGCACGGCGCGTCGAACCCGGTCAGCCACATATCGCGCACGATGACAATCTGGAATGGGTCTTTCGGGTCCTTGAACCTGTCCGCGAGCTTCCGCCGCTTCTCCTTGTTGCGGATATGCGGCTGCCACTCTGCCGGGTCAGTCGCGGAACCGGTCATCACGACCTTCACGCGGCCTGCCTGCCGCGCCCCGCCGATAGCCGGCGCAGGTGGGTCTGACCTCCGAGCCCGGCCAGATTCAATCAAGCGCCGGATGCGCTTGCGCCCGAACCCCGTCTTCCACTCCTTCTCGACGCGGACGGCCTCTTCGCGCGATGCCACTATCTCGTAGTGAGCGATCCAGCGAGGTGGATGCCTCTTTGTCCATTCGGCAGCGGTCCCGGCTTTGTGCTCGCCCCAGCGGCGCATCAAGTCGTCGGTCTGCCCGATATAGATGCTGTCGTCCTCGCACATCAGGGCGTACACGCAGTACGTGCCGGTCGGCGGCGCAGGCAGGCCCGTTTCCTCGTCCCCGCCCCAGCCCGGCCTGAGCTTCACAATCTCGTCGTGCAGGTCAACGCATATCCGGCGGCTCATGCACACGACCATCGCCTTGCCGTCCATCACATCCAGCCGCTGCTCCCAGTGCTCGACCAGGTCCTCTGCGACCTCGGCAATCCGCTTCTTCGCGCCGACGACCTTTTCCAGCCGCGCCCAGCGGGACTTCAGCTTCTCCTTGTGCTCGACTTCCTCTTCCTCGGTCGCCTCCTCGAACTCGGCGTCCACCTTCGGCTTCTCGGTCTCGGGCAGGTCAATCTTCGCCAGCCGGCTCTCGTAGTAGATCGGCACGGTCGCCTTGTCTTCGACCGCGCGCTGGATGTCGTAGACGCTGATGTCGTTCCCGAACACCGCCCGCGTGTCCCGGTCAGCGGAAGAGATGGGCGTGGCCGTGAACCCGATGAACGACGCGCCCGGCAACGTGTCGCGCATGCTCCGCGCCAGCCCGTCAATGAAGTCGTACTGGCTCCGGTGCGCCTCGTCCGCAATGACAACTATGTTGCGCCGATTAGTCAGCGCAATACCCTCACTCTTGCTCCCTCTCCCATTGGGAGAGGGATGGGGTGAGGGTGCCGACTCCGTCGGCATGAACTTCTGAATCGTGGTGAACACCACTCCGCCTGATGCGACCTGTAGCAGCTTGCGCAGATGGTCCCGGCTCTCGGCCTGTACCGGTTCCTGCCGCAGCAGTTCCCTGCAACCGCAAAACGTGCCGAAGAGCTGGTCGTCGAGGTCGTTACGGTCGGTGATGACCACGAGCGTCGGGTTCTCCATTGCCGGATGCTCGACAATCCGGCCTGCGAAGAACGCCATGGTCAAGCTCTTGCCCGAGCCTTGCGTGTGCCAGACCACTCCGGCCCGGCGGTCGCCCTTGGGCTGTGAAGCCCGAACAGTCGCATCAACCGCGGCCTGCACCGCATGGAACTGGTGATACCCGGCCATCTTCTTCGTGAGCCTGCCCGACCCATCGTCGTCGAACACGATGAACCAGCGCACGAGGTCGAGGAACCGGCGCCGGTCGAACGCCCCGCGCAGCAGCACTTCCAGTTGCGGCCGCGAAGTCGGCTCGACCTCCTGGCCCTCAATCGTTCGCCACGGCAGGAACCATTCCTTGCCCGCGGTCAACGTGCCCATCCGCGCCTCAAGCCCGTCGGAAATCACCAAGGCATCGTTGTAGGTGTAGAGCGAAGGAATCTCGACCTTGTAGGTCTGGTACTGCCGGTACGCGGACCAGATGTCCGCAGCCTCGTCTGCCGGGTTCTTGAGTTCGATGCCGGCCAAAGGCAGGCCATTCACGAACAGCACGATGTCTGGCCTGCGATTGTGCCCGTTCTCGGTAACGGTGAACTGGTTCACCGCTACCCAGTCATTGTTGTCGAGGTCGTCGAAGTCAACCAACCGAACCGGATGCCCGCGCAGGTTGCCGTCCGAGGCCCTGTACTCGCTCGTGATGCCGTCCACCAGCCAGCGATGGAACTGCTGGTTATTGACGACCACCAGCGGCGCGTCCGGCCGCAGCACCCGCCGCTCCGCATCAGCCAGTGTGTCCTCGGGCAGGCCCGGATTCAGCCGCTGCACAGCGGCCCGGAACCGCTCCAACAGCACCGTGTCGCCATAGTCCTTCCGCTCAGCAAACAACTCACCCGGCGCAATCTCAGGGCCGTGCTTCACCTCCCAGCCCAGCTCTGCCAGCCAGTCTAAGGCAGCATCTTCGACGACGGATTCGGAGAAACGTCCTATCGCCATCTACACGCCACCAGCGCTTCGGAAAGGACGAAGTTGTAAGGACAAATGACAAACCAACGCGGAAAGGAGAAAGTACGAAGAGGAGAGTCCGAAGTCCGACTTCGTCATTTCCACTTTCCTCTTTGCTTTGTCCTTTGCACTTTCCACTTTCCTTTTGCCTTGCTACCCAATTCATTACCCAATTCGCACGACACTACCCAATTCCTTCGATGGCGCCTCTGCGGCCTCATCACGCCTCAGTGTCTCCGGCCACATCAAGGGCAAGAGCCAGCGGAACCGCCCAGATGCGCGGTGTCATCTGCGCGAATTCATCGCCCGTGTGGATGAGAAGTCCGTGCCCAGCAGCACCCCGGTACTCATCAAGAAAGGCGGCTAGCCCTTCCGTGTCTGCCAGGTGCGGGCGTCTCGACGTCTTGACCTCGACCGGCGTCAGTCTGCCCTCGTGCTCGATGATGAAGTCCACTTCCTTGCCCGCGGTTGTTCGCCAGTACAGAACTTCCGGGGCAGGGGTCAGCGTCTCACGCCAGGCCAGCAGGTCGCCAAGAACAACGTTCTCCAGGATGAAACCCGCCATGTCGCTAGCGGCAATCTGCCCGGCTGCGTGCAGACCGGCCAGGAAACAGGCCAGACCCGTATCGCTCAGGAAGAGCCGCGGCGCTTTGATCAGGCGCTTCGTGCGGTTCACGGCGTAGGCGGGCAACCGCTGAAGTAGATACGAGGCCTCAAGCAGGTCGAGGTAGCGGTGAGCGGTGGGCTGCGCAAGTCCGGCGTCGCGCGCCATGTCGCTCTGGTTCATCAGGCGTCCCGTGCGCAACGCGGTGATGCGCAGCAGGCGGCGGAAGTCGGCCAGGCGCTCGATGGTCGAGAGCATCTGCAGGTCCCTCTCCAGATACGTCTTCACGTACCCGTCCAACCACTCGACGCGGGTTTCACGGTCCCGGGCCAGCGCGGCAGGCGGCAGCCCGCCGGCCAACGCCGCGTCACGCCAGTCCATACTCCGTACTCGTCTTCCGCGGAGACGCTCGGGCGACTCCACAAGAACATCCCAAGGGCCGCACGCGCCGCAGCCGGCCCGTTCGGAACAGGTCATGGGCATAAGCGTCTTGTACACCGCGCGCCCGGCCAGCGACTCCGAGACTCGGCCGAGCAGGGCCAGATTCGATGAACCGGTCAGCAGGAACTGCCCGGCCACACGCTTGCGGTCAACCCGCCGCTTGATTGCCAGCAGCAACCCCGGACTGCGCTGCACTTCATCAATGGTCAGTGGAACTTTGGCGTCGAGGAGGGTGTCCGGCTCACGTTCGGCCCGGTCGGCCATCTCCACATCGTCCAGGCTCACGTAGGCGCGGCCCTGGCCGAGAATGTCGCGCGCAAGCGTGGTCTTACCGGTCTGGCGCGCCCCGGTCAGCACTACCACGGGCGCGCGCGACAACGCACGCCTCAGGGCCGGGGCCAGACAGCGCCCAAGCACCTCGTGACGATTATTCATGTCATGAATGATAACTATACCGTGTCCCGATGCAAGCCCCAGCCGCCGCCGGCACCCTCAGGCGGCGACCAGGTCTCAGCCCCTGGCCCGGTGCCCCAGACTCCAAGGTCAAGCTGAGATGGCCCGCTTGACCATCAACCCCGTGGGGCTACCTCCGTTCATGCTCTACCTGCTTCGCACTTCGCCGGAAAGAAGACCCCAGACCTGCCTATAGTCTTCCCCGGACATCGTAGCACCCGTGGGGGCGAATCGGCCCCATTCATCGTCACCTAGGGTCCGCAGGAAGTCACGGGCCACACCAACGGTCTGAGTGCCTGCAGTGGTACCGGTCTTGCGTTCGAACTCAGCCCCCAACGGCTCCGCGATGCTCCTTGGAACGCTATTCATACGCATGAGCACCGCCGCCTCGGTCTTGACGCCGTGATAGACCATGGCGGGGAGACTGTTGATGCTGCGCCTCGCTTCTGGTGATAGTCCGTCGAAGTCAACGCCGCTCATCTTGCATAGGGCAGAGAGTCCCCAAGGACCGTTATTAGTGAGGACCTTATAGATTGCTTTGCAGGTACTCGTTAACGCATCGGTGTCCGTCTTGCCCCGGAAGAACTCGGACGCGATTTCCTGAATCGAACGTCCGTCGACCCAGGCGCGCGTGATGTTCGCTATGAGTTGGTGGGACAACCCTTCGGAGCCGATCTCTGACAAGGCACCCTTGATTTCCGGAATCTGCATCATGATACCGACTAGATTTGGCAGCTGAGATGTAGCCGCGCTGCTAAAGAGGCTCATCGGTTCCCAGTCTGTCGGAGTCAATTCGCGTTGTAGTGTCCTCAACCCCCTCAAAGCCGCGACCACACCTTCTGGCGCGAATCCTGTAGCATCAGCCAAGGATGCAGGACCTGGGTTGGCAGCCAGCGTCCGCGCATAGTCGCTGGTGGCATTCAGTAGAGCTTGCGCCTTCTGCCCAGCGCCGACGTCCGAGCGTGCCTGCAGGACGCCGAAGCCGTAGGTGTTCCGTAGGAGTTGTTCCGTTTCTGCTAACACTGCGTCGAGATTCTGCTTCTCATTCCAGAGGTGGGCGACGTAGCATCGAAAATCGGACCATTGGTCTTGCTGAATGACGTTGGAAAGCTGATTGAGCTTGCCTTGGCGTTCCACTTCGTCGAGTAGCCCGATCAGTCGAGAGATCAAAGCTCCAGTGGTCTGGCTGACGAACTGCTTGTTTCCGTTCGGGTCGTTGCCTGCGGCCAGCCCTACGATGCCGACGCTCTCTTGATTCACCCGGCCTGCCCTGCCCGCGAGGTTCCAGAAGGTTCTTGGGTTCATCTCTTTCCCGTAGGGGTACTTTCTGGTCGCCAGGAAAATGGAAGAGACGGGGAAGTTGATGCCGTGGATGAGGGTCGTCGTTGTACAGAGCACACGCAGAGCCCCGATTTCCGCGAGCCACTCCATGAGCGCGCGGGTTTCGTCCGACAGACCCGTATGGTGAACCCCGACGCCACAGCCGAGCATTTCGACGAGCTCGAACTGCGGACTGATCTCTGTTTTCAGGAATCGCTGCACCAGGGTGATTTCCGGCGGCACGTCCTTGAACGGCTCGATGCTGTCCTTCACGGTCCGCGCGACGGACCAAACGTGGTCTATCTTCTGTGCAACCGCAATGCTGGTCCCGCGTTCGGAGAAGACTTTCGCCATGGCTCCTGCCTGGACCGACACACCCTTTGCTTTGGAGAATGGAATGCTCAACGGCTTGATGGTACCGACTTGGTGCCAGCCACGAAGATGAATGGTTTTGGGCGTGGTAATCAGGGTTTCGTACTGGAGTTTCCATCCGCCGCGAACAGAGTCGTCCTCTATGGCGTTGAAGAGCCCGACGGCTCGTTCATTCGGTTGCCACGGGGAGGTCCCGATGCTTATCGTCTTGCCCGCATCGGCTCCTAGCCATCTCGCCAAGTCCCCGGCGTTCGGAACATAGGGCATCAGCAGGAGGAAATTCGCCCGGTCACAGTCACGTTTGATGGTCGCCAGCAGGAGCTCAATCCGCAGACCCCGCTCCTCATCCTCGATGTTGTGTGCCTCGTCCAAGACGACAAGCGCCAATGGACGCGCGACTTTCTTGTTCCGAATCACCAGTTGCAGCTTCTCCGGCGTGGAAACCAGGACGTGAAAAGGAACGGTGTCCGTCTGCGAGAGCATCGCGTCCTCGAAGGTGTCTATCTCGATGGCCCCAGTTAGTTGCTCGACTCGGATGTCTAGTGGGCTGAAGTCCTCCCGGAAGCGTCGGGTCAACTGGGCCACGAGGGCGCGCGTCGGCGCGACGTAGGCAACCCATCCTTTCTCCACGTCGAATTGATTCAACGCCTGAAGCATGCGGAACTGCGCCAGCGTGGTCTTCCCTCCGGAGGTCGGAAAGTCCACGACCACCGCACGGCTCGCTTGGTCCAGCAACCCCTGTTCCTGCACCGCCGCGCGCTGCGGAGGCAGTAGTTCAAACATCGAGCGCGTCTTGGTCATGCTCTTCACGAAACTAGCAACACGGGAGTTGACGGCCTGAGCCACCTTCCAGAGCGAACCGGCGACCATCCTGCGGGAAGTGGCGTGCAGCCATCGAAGGATAACCTCGAGCGGAGCGTCTTGCGCGGCAGTGGCCGCTCTCCGGCCGGCCTCGAAGTGTTTGTCCAACTCGGCGTCAATCCCCACTGGTTGCCCCTGCAAGGTGTAGACCGCGAGGAGTTCCGTCGCCTTCGCCCAGTGGTACAACGCGATGAGGTGAAGGGCCGTGGCCTGCGCCTCAACATCGTCCCGGTTGGCCAGAACGCCTGTCTCGTACTGCACCTGGTCCTTGCGAAGACCAGCAACAACCTCCCCGACACCGTCGATGTCATCCCAGCCCTGTTTGCGCAGCAGTCGCACCCAGCAGTCGAACAGCCGATAGAGGACTCGACGGTCCCAGCTCACGTCCGCGACCGACGGTGGTTTGACCTCGCGGTCATGGTCCTTGAGCCAACGACGGAGGTCGGTCCACTGGTCACCGCAATATGCCAGCGCGGCCAGGTGCAAGACGTGGTATATCCGATCTTCAGGACCAGGCGGTATCGGCAAGGTTCGTCTCAAAGCGTATGCCCTGTAAGTCCCGGCCTGCGCCTGCAATCGCAGTTGAACACGTGCCACATCGTCCGAAGGATGAAGGAGCGCGTCCAGCCCCTCTATGGCCGCGATCTCATAGGCCATGGCTGCGCGCTCGACCAATCCACTGTCCGCAATGGTCTCATCTAGGTCAATGGTCATCTGGTGTCCAACGGCGGAGCGCATCACGCGAACCTTGGCCACGTCGTCGGCTCGCGCCAGTCTCTCGCCGCCGATGGCTTCGACCGCCCAATGATGGTCAACGCGGTTCAGGGCGTCTTCGGTCATGACCGTTTCAGTTCTTGCCATGTTCGCCCCCACGCGCCTGCAGGGCGCGTTGTGCAAGCGTACTGACGGACCTGCGCGGTAGGTACATCGCGCGCAACTCTACGCTCGTCTCCGCCGGGCAGCCGAGGGCCAACGTCTGCGCGCGGCTTGCCAAGTCTTCGCGCTTCGGCTCAACGTCTCTTACGAGGACCCCGAACAGGGAGAAATCGGCCGGGTTGGCGAGATAACGAGTCACGGCGCTTTGGTATCGAGGGAACCAGTCCTTTCCGTTCGCATGGTGTCCAAGGTACTTCACCAGAGGGTCCTTCACGTCCGTAGAATCGCGCAAGGCCTCCAATTGTCTTTTCAGGCCGTGGCGTCCGTCCATCACACTCGGCGGCCACGCTTCCTGCCCGGAGGTCTTTACCTCCCCAAACGCGAAGCGATGGGCATTTGCAGTTGCATCGGTCTTCTGGAAGCCCACGAGGTCTGTCCCCGAAGGGCTGGCGGCGGGGTTCTTGAGGTCCCGGCCAGATGGCCAAGGGAATTCGCAAGCTCGATGCTCGACCAAGAACGCTTCGGCCAAGCCTTCGCCGACGCGCCAGTTCTCCGGGGCTGCGCGACTACCAAGGACGCGTTTGACGCTCCCATCTGAGAAGCCTGTGGTCACGGCGCTCGTAAGGATAGCTTGAAGCTGGGCCGTCCCGGCGTCATCCCAAAGAATACGCGAGACGAATCCGCTCAGGGCCGCTTTCAGATCTGGCTCACTGAAGCTAGCCCCACGGGCAATGACCGGCGGTGAGTCGGCGTTGTACACCTCAGTACCGGCTGGAGTGGTAGCTTGCACTTGTCTAGCTACTGCGGCCACCGAGCATGGGCAATTCTACGTAAATGCTGATGGAACTGCAACCTTCTCCTCTCCGCTCATCAGCTTTGGCAGGAACGCGGACGTTTCGGCTTCGGCCCACACCCGCCGCCGCCGTCGTGCCCCGTCGCCATTCTCAGTTGTTCTCCCTCACCGAATCTTCACTTCCCCGCTCATCAGCTTTGGCAGGAGCGCGTCGCGGATGGCGGCGAGGGTCCGTGATTCAATGCGATTGTATGCAGCCTTCTGGTACAGCGGCGCGCAGATACGCTGGAACCCGTCCAGAATCGGCGCGGGCGGCAGCGGTATCGGCAGAGCTGCGATGACTTCGGCATGCACTGACGGATACGCGCCGCCGTCTGCCTGCGTCCCAAGATGCTCAAAGACGTCCGGTCGCGTCAGTGCGGCGTGGACGAAACTCCAAGGCGCCGCCGTTGGCGAGAAGACGGCGAAACCGGTAGAGGCAATCAGGCTCGTCGGCGGGTTCAAGCACAGGAAGTACGACTTCCGTTCCGGCCTCACAGTCGAGAGTACCGTGTCACCGTGCCGCAGTCGACGACGGGCTCTACTTGGCTCCGTGCCTCGGGAGAACACCTGCACGTTCACTACGTCGCCTCGCGTGACCTCGGATATCTCGATGTACTCTATCCGGTCCAAATCGTCGGTATCGCGTAGCGTCCACGCATTGAACTTGGCCACGTCCGCAACCGTTCCCGCTTTCCATCCCTTCGGAATCCCGCCCAGCGGCGAGTCGGTCATGCCCTTGTCGCGGAAGGGCTCGAAGTCCACGAACCATGACTTGAAGATCGCCCGTGCCATCTGCGCCAGCGTCTCGTTCATCTTCCGATTCAGCTCAATCTTGTCATCCAGCGCGCCGAGGATGCGGGCGATTGTACGTTGTCTGGCCACATCGGGAGCAGCGACGCGGAGCGCAGCGATATCCGGCCCCGTAATCGTCGTCACCGAAGTGCCGCGTGCGATTGACAGAAGTTGCTCCTGGCCCGCCGGGGAGCGGAAGTGGTAGAACCAGTATCGCGGTGCGGTACTCTCGCTGTCTAGACGCACGCGGATGAGGTTCGACGCGAACGTTGTCCTCCGGGACAACTCGCCCACAATGGCGCAATGTCCAACGCCCGCTGCGACAAGCGACGTGCGACAGAACAGCAGGTCATCCTTCACAACCTCCAACCTATCTAGTTCCTGCGGGGTAAGGTCAAGCAGATCCCGCTGTGCATCACAGACAACGTCGGTGTGGTATACCTCGCCCATCTTCACCACCGGCACGCCGTGGCCCTGAAACGGCGGCCCCTTGTGTATCCCGTTCCGCGTAGGGATGTCCATCAGGTCACCGAACGACGTCTCCCGCCACTCGCTCGGCATGGTCAGTCCTTGAGGAAAGAGTGAAGAGAGAAGAGTGAAGAGTGAGGATGGCTCACGGTTTGCGGCTGCGGCGTCTGCCGGCAGGTTTGTCGCGGGCGATGAAGTCGGAGCTGGAGCCGGTTCGGTCGTCGTCCGGGCCGAAACCGATGCGGCGCTTCTTCGGTTCCGGTGCGGGCGGCTGCATGAGTTTGCGGATAGCGTCGAAGACGACCTTGAACTGGACGTCGTACTTATTCTCCAGTTCGTCCATACGGCGGGCGAGGCCGGCGTTCTCGGCTAGGACTCGGCGCAGGCGGACGAATGTCCGCATTATCTCAACGTTGACCTGCACGGCTCGCGTGCTGCGCAGCACGCTCGACAGCATCGCCACTCCCTGCTCGGTGAAGGCGAGGGGCGGGTAACGCTCTCCACCCCAACTTGAGGTCACAAATTGTGACCTCAAGATGCGGTACTCGTCCGGCGTCAACTGGAACATGAAGTCTTCCGGGAACCGCTCTATGTTGCGCTTCACAGCCTGAACAAGCACTTTGGCCGGTACGCCATAGAGGGCGGCCAAGTCCGTACTGAGCATCACGCGATGGCCCCGTATCACCAATATGGCCTGTTCTATTCGTCGGGCCGGCATTAGCGGGCCACTTGATGTGCCAATTTGGCACTTCAAGTTGGTAGGACTATGCTCCATGTCCCAGTCCTTTCAGGTTCTTCCGAATCTCTCTCCAGCCCCGCCGACTCGGCGTTTGTGGCAAGCGCCGCTTGCACAATTGGCAATCGCCTGGACGTCATGGTCCCCGGCGAGAGTGAAACAGGCTGTTTCACTATTGCCCCGTTAGGATACTCGGCGGCGACGCGCACCTTGATGTTGTCACGCAGGGCAGTACAGCCGTATGGCAATTGTGCAACGGACCGTTGCACAATTGGTCGCTTAGAGGCCATGCCCCAGTCCTTTCAGGTTCGTCCGAATCTCTTTCTCCAGCTTCGCCGATTCGGCGAACTGCGACTCAAGCTCGGTGGTCAAGCGCTTCATCTTGGCCGCAAAGGGCTCGGCGTCCTCGGGCTGCGGTTCAGCGCCAACGTAGCGGCCGGGCGTCAGAATCCAGCCGTGCGAGCGTATCTCATCCAGTGTGGCAGACCGACAGAACCCTGGTATGTCTACGTATGCGGTGCTGGCTGGATTGCCCTCACCCGACCTTCGGTCACCCTCTCCCAATGGGAGAGGGTTGGGGTGAGGGTGAGCAGGATTGCACCTCCATGCGTGGTACGTGTCAGCAATCCTGCGTATGTCTTCTGGCATCAGTTCAAGATGCGTGCGGTCCACCATCGTGCCGAGCTTTCTGGCATCAATGAACAGGGTCTCGCCCTTGCGGTCGCGCAAAGCAGGGACAGTCCCGTCTCCGCTCGTTCCTCGCTTCGCTTGGTACAGTCCCTGTTTTGCGCGGGTGACGAACCAGAGACAAACGGGTATCTGCGTGGAGTAGAAGAGCTGGCCGGGCAGGGCAACCATGCAGTCAACGAGGTCTGCCTCGATGATGTTCTTGCGGATTTCGCCTTCCCCGGACTGGTTGGAGGACATCGATCCGTTGGCGAGCACGAATCCGGCCGAGCCGGTCGGCGCGAGGTGGTGGATGAAGTGCTGGACCCAGGCAAAGTTGGCATTGCCTTCGGGTGGCACGCCGTATTTCCAGCGCTTGTCGTCCTTGAGCCTATCCCCGCCCCAGTCCGAGTCGTTGAACGGTGGGTTGGCCATCACGAAGTCGGCTCGCAGGTCCTTGTGTGCGTCGTTGTGGAACGAGCCCTCGTTGTTCCAGGCGATGTTGCCCTCGATGCCGCGGATGGCGAGGTTCATCACGCAGAGCCGGTAGGTGGTCTGGTTCCGCTCCTGGCCGAAGATGGATACGTCGCCGACCTTGCCGCCGTGCTCCTGCACGAACTCTTCGCTCTGCACGAACATCCCGCCGGTGCCGTTGCACGGGTCGAAGACGCGGCCCTTGAACGGTTCGAGCATCGCAACCAGCAGGCGTACCACGCAGCGAGGAGTCCAAAACTGGCCGCCTTTCCTGCCTTCGGCGAGGGCAAATTCCCTCAGGAAGTACTCATAGGCCCGGCCGAGCAGGTCCTTGGACCGGCTCTCCTTGTCGCCCAAGGCGACCCCGGCGAACAGGTCAATCAACCCGCCAAGCGTGGTCTTGTCTATCTGCTCACGGGCGTAGTTCTTGGGCAGCACGCCTTTGAGCTTGGGGTTGTCGCGCTCCAGCGCGGTCATCGCGTTGTCGATGAGCAGGCCGATCTTCGGGTCTTTGGCGCGGCTCTGAAGGTAGGACCAGCGGGCCTCGGGCGGCACGAAGTAAATCTGCGCCATGGTGTAGGAGTCGCGGTCCTCCAGCGCTTCCTTGCGCTGGGCCGCGTCCTTGGCATACCATTCGCTCTTGGGGTTGGCGGTCTCGCGTTCCAGTTCGGAGTGGCGCTCGACGAACACGTCGGAAATGTACTTGAGGAATATCAGGCCAAGCGCGACGTGCTTGTACTCGGCCGCGTCCATCACGCCGCGGAGCTTGTCCGCAGCCTGCCACAGTTGGGCTTCAAAGCCCACGTTCGCGCCGTTGCCGTTCTTCTGCTGAATGTTCTTTGTTCTAGCCATTACGCCTCTCCTCAGGTGTCCCCAAAGGGGAGCCGTATGATAGTTTCGCGACTGACAAAGTCAAGCTGTCTGCAACGACGCAATGACGGGCATGGGCCCGTCCCGGTTGTAGATTGACGATTGGAGATTGGCCACGGCTGATAGCGGGCACCATGGTCATTTTAGATTTTGGATTGATGATTGAAGATTGGGCACGGCGGCGAACGGGCATAATGGCGATTTTGGATTCTAGATTGACGATTGTGGATTGGCCAAGGCTGCAAACGGGCATTCTGGCGACTTTGGATTCTAGATTGACGATTGGAGATTGGGCGGGCTTGTATATGTATTTGGCTACAAGACGCCGGGGTGGATTTCGTGCCTATCCGCTTGAAACGCTAGGCGTTAGGCCGGTGGCCCGCAAATCGACACCCCCACCCAGGGGATTACCCCGCAGATAGTAGACAGAATTCAGTAGACAGTAGACAGGGGGGTTATCTCCACCGCAATTCCCGGATGAACCTCCACCGGAATTCGCCGGGTTGGTCTACCGGTTGCCCTCCAACTTGCTCTCAGGGTTAGTCTACGGGTTGCTCCACCGGTTCCTCTCCGGGTTGGTCGGAGCGTTCCGGCCCGAGTAAGTCCGCGGGTTCCTGTCCGGGTTGCTCCCGAGGTAGCTCTGACCGTTGTCCTCCAGATTGCCCGGAGAATTGCTTCCCGGGTTGCTCCTCACGTTGCGGCACGAATTGCAGGCCACTCGACGGCCGCCAGACGGCGGGCCGCATTTCGCAGCAGTCCGTCCCGCGTCGTGTAGTTGGACTTACCCCGCCCGAAGCCGGTTTCTTTGCCCGCCGCCGCGGATAAGCGCCGAGTTGGGATTCCGCGCGTGGTTGCGGCCGCACGGCTGCCGGCTGTCAGCCGTCAGCCGTAAGCTGGCTAGTACTCCGCGTTGTCGATCTGCGCCTTCTGGAGCGCGCCGGAGTAGTCGAAGTACACCGTCTTCGGTTCGGAGAAGATGTCGTACGCGGTCCAGCCGCCTTCGCGGTGGCCGTTGCCCGTGTCCTTCACTCCGCCGAACGGGAAGTGGCACTCGGCCCCGATGGTCGGAGCATTCACGTAGGTGATGCCCGCCTCGATGATTTCTACGGCCTTCATCGCCAGGTTGACGTTCCGGGTGTAGATTGAGGACGACAGGCCGTAAGGCGTATCGTTCAGGACCTCCACCGCCTCGTCGAAGTCCCTGACCTTGATGCAGGAGAGCACGGGCCCGAAGATCTCTTCGCGGGCGATGCGCATGTCCGGAGTCACGTCGGCGAACACGGTCGGCTGGTAGAAGAAGCCCTTGTCATAGGCCCCGCCCTTGAACGGTTCGCCGCCGCAGAACAGCTTCGCGCCTTCCTTCTTACCGATTTCGACGTAGCCATGGACGGTCTCACGCTGGCCCTCGCTCACGCACGGCCCGACCTCGTTCTTCTCGTCAAGCCCGTTCCCGACCTTCAGTTTGGTGGCGCGGTCCACGACCATCTGGACCAGCTTGTCGTAGACCCCGGCCTGGACGATGAGCCGCGAGGTCGCGGTGCAGCGTTGTCCCGTCGTACCGAAGGCGCCCCAGAGCACGCCTTCAAGGGCGAGGTCGAGGTCCGCGTCGTCGAGCACTATCTCCGCGTTCTTGCCGCCCAGTTCGAGCGAGCAGCGCTTCAGGCTCCTGCCGCAGACTTCGGCAATTCTCCGCCCGACCTCGGACGAACCGGTGAACGACACGCCGCAAATGTCCGGGTGCTGGAGCAGCGCCTCGCCCACGGCCGAACCGCCGCCGTAGACGATGTTCACAACGCCCGCCGGCACTCCGGCCTCGGCGAGCGCCGACACGAACTCGTGCACCGATGCCGGCGTGTAGGTAGCGGGCTTGATGACCGCGGTGTTGCCGCAGGTCAGCGCCGGGAAGAGCTTCCACGAGGGAATCGCCATCGGGAAGTTCCACGGGCAGATCATGCCCCAGACGCCCATCGGCTGCCGGGTGACATAGCCCATCTTGTTCGCCAGTTCGCTCGGCACGACCTTGCCCCAGAGCCTGCGGCTCTCACCTGCGGCGTAGAGGCCGGTGTCGATGGCCTCCTGCACGTCCCCGCGCGTCTCTTTGAGCACCTTGCCCATCTCGCGGGTCATGATTTTCGCGCACTCTTCCTTGCGGGCAATCAGCTTCTCGGTCGCCCGGCGCATGATCTCGCCGCGCGCCGGTGCGGGCGTCGCCTTCCACTTCGGGTACGCAGCCCTGGCCGCGGCCACTGCCTCAGCCACGTCCGCGGCATCCGACAGCGGGAAGTTGCCAATCAGGTCGTCGCGATCCGCCGGATTGCGATTCTCGTACGTCTTGCCTGACTTCGCAGGCACGAACTTGCCGTTGATGAAATTCTTGTACTCAGCCATTTCGTCTCCTGTTTGAGCGTTTATGCTATCGCCAAATCGGCCGAGGTCAACGTGGCCGGTCAGACCGGCGACGGCCCTGGGCCTGCCGCGTACGAGACTGGCCCCTTGGTTGCCGATCACGGACCATGAAGTCTGAAGCCACGGGCACGACGCGCCGGGTGTGACGCCCCGCAGTACTCAAATAGGCATCGGCGGGCGAAGTTCGGGCTCGCCGGCGCGGTTGCAGATTCAGGGTGACCCGCGCATCGAGTGCAAGCGCTATCTTGGCCATGGTCTCGATGGAGAGGTTGTACTCGGTGTTGAGTATGCGGGTAACGTAGCCGCGGTTCGTACCCAGCTTCTCCGCCAGCTCTGTCCGCTTGACTCCCCGCGCTTCGAGCAGTCTCACAAGGCCATCGGCAAAGGCCAACTTCATCTCTTCTGCAAGGAGACGCGGGTCGTCTTCCGCCTGCCGCGACCATTCGCGGTATCGCTCAAGGCTCGTGCTCATCAGTACTCCTCAAGTAGCCGCCGCCTCAGTGTCTTGACCTTGGCAACGTGCGTCAGTAGTTCACGCGAACCTGGTTTCACGTGTCCGTGCGTGCATACCCAGTTCCTGCCATCCTGGAAGCAGAACAGCCTGACCGGAGGGTTTCGCAGCTTAAGCTCGTACACACCCGCGTCCAGCCGCATTAACTTCTGCTGGTTCGGCACGAACCCGTTGTCGGCCAGCGCACGGATGAGCGCCTCCAGCTTCAGGCGTACATCCTCCGGCAGATCCATCAGAAAGTCCGAAATCTCACACTCGTCATCCACGGTGATGGCAAAGACCGTGCTCCGCTGACCGGAGCGCAGCACGGCACGACTCAGCACGATGCTACCTTATAAGGTAACGAAGTCAAGCTTGGGACGGGCTTTGAATGCGGGGGCCGTCAGGCCGCGGCCGGAAGACGAAGGCGGAAGGGCACGAAGCGTCAATGGCCAAGTTCCCATGACCTGTCCGATCTGAGCCCAGTTCGGACTTCGGATTTCAATCGTCATTCGAGCTTCGTCGTTCGGACTTGGAGCACAAGTGGTCATTGGTGCCAGGGAATTGCACCTTCCACTTCCCCGTGACCTAGTCCTCAAAGAGAGATACCGTCTTGAACTGGCTCACGTCTACCAGGCCGCGGTCGGTGAGCTTCAGCTCGGGAATCACCGGCAGGGCAAGGAACGAAAGCGCCATGAACGGATTGGCCAGGCGCGAACCCCACACTTGCGCCTTGGCCAGCAGCTTCGAGAGACTCTCCGCCACCTCTTCGGCGGGCCGATCCGACATCAGGCCGGCAATCGGCAACGGCAGGCTGGCAGCGACCTTGCCGCCGGCAACGGCAACCATCCCGCCACCCAGTCGTTTCAGCTCCTTTGCCGCCTTGAGCATGTCATTGTCGTTCGTGCCGACGATGATGATGTTGTGCGAGTCGTGCGCGACGGTTGTGCCGAGAGCGCCCTTCTTCAGTCCGAAGCCGGTCACGAGGCCGAGGCCGATGCGGCCGCTCGCCCTGTGCCGCTCGACCACCGCCAGCTTCAGGATATCCCGCTCCGTGTCGGCCACGACCAACCCCTTCTCCACGGTCGGCGCAAGGATGTGCTTCTCCGTTATTATCTGGTCGGGCACAAGTCGGATGATACGGGCAAGCTCGCCTTGCACCGCGATGGCGAAGCTCTTCGCGGTCAGGTTGCCGATGTTGACGGTGCCGGTCACGTTCCTGTCCTTGAACTCGGGCAGTTTGACCAGCAGCTTCCGGTCCTGAACGACCGGCTTGCCGTTCTTAAGCACCATCCTCACGTTGAAGCGAGGCAATTCTCCGACGACCACGAGGTCGGCGACATAGCCGGGCGCAACCGCTCCTTTGTCTTTGAGCCCGAAGTACTCCGCCGGGTTCAAGGTGACCATCTGAACCGCAGCCGCCGGACTCATGCCCTGGGACACGGCCTTGCGCAACGTGTCGTCAAGGTATCCATGGTGCAGCAGTTCCTCCGGATGCTTGTCATCGGTGACCAGGCAGCACCGGCGCAGGCAGAAGTCGTTGATGACCGGCAGGAGCCCGGTCATGTTCTTTGCGGCCGAGCCCTCCCGCACCATCACCCTCATGCCCGCGTCAAGCTTCTCCATTGCCTCGTGCGGCCCGATGCACTCGTGGTCGCTGCCGACCCCGGCCGCAATGTATGCCTGCAGGAGCTGACCGACCACGCCCGGGGCATGGCCGTCGATCGGCTTGCCGGCGTCCTTTGCCGCCGCCAGCTTTGCCAGCACTTCCTTGTCGCCAAACGCCACGCCCGGGTAGTTCATCATCTCGGCAAGACCGATGACGCGCGGCAGTTTGAGCAGGTCGGCCGTATCCCTGGCCGAAACGGTCGCGCCGGAGGTCTCCATGCTTGTTGACGGTACGCAGGAAGGGGCCATCAGCAGCACCTCCAGCGGCATGCCTTCGCTCGCCTGCAACATGTACTTCACGCCGGGGACGCCCAGCACGTTGGCAATCTCATGCGGGTCGGCAACTACCGTTGTGGTCCCGTGAATCAGGGCGAGCCGGGCGAATTCACGCATCGACAGCAGCGAGCTCTCGATATGGATGTGGCCGTCGATGAAACCGGGGAGCACGTACTGGCCGGCGAGGTCGTAGCATTCAAGCGCCTTGGTGTATTCCGGTCCGACGCCGGCGATTCTGCCGTCCTTCACGGCGACATTGGCGTGCGCGATATGACCGGTGAAGACGTTCACGACCTGCGCGTTGGCAAGGACAAGGTCAGCCGGTTCGTCGCCCCGCGCCACGGCCAGCAGCGCCTCGATCTTGGGCTTTCTATGTTCAGCCTTCATGCTTCATCCTCTCGTCTTCGGCCACTCTGTTCTTGATTCACGTGCAATCCCCAGGCCCCAATTGCCAATTCCCAGCCAAGCCCCAATGTCCGAATGCCCAATGCTGCACGGCATGTGGGGCCTGGTCATTTACTCGTTGATTGGTCATTGGCACTTGGTCATTGGTCATTAGGTCTCGACATAGCCGACATACGGCAGGTTGCGGAACCGTTCGGCAAAATCCAGCCCGTAGCCGACCACGAACTTGTCCGGTACTTGGAAACCTACGTAATCGACCTTGATGTCCGCGCGGCGCCGGTCAGGCTTGTCCAGCAGGGCGGCGATCCTGAGGCTGTGCGGCTTCCGAATCTTCAGCGTATCGATGATGTGCCCGAGAGTCAGGCCTGAATCCAGTATGTCGTCCACGACCAGGAGGTCGCGGCCCTCCACCGGAGCCTTCAGGTCGAGAACGACCCTGACCACGCCCGAGCTGTCGCTTCCCGACCCGTAGCTTGACGCCATCATGAAATCCACGGTGACGGGAATGGTCATGAGTCGGACGAGGTCGGCCATGAATATCCAGGACCCCTTGAGCACACCAACGACCAGCAGCTCGCGGCCGGCATAGTCGGCCGAAATCTGGCCGGCCAGCTCGCGCACGCGGTCCGCTATTTGTTCCTGGGTAAAAAGGACTGCCGGGCCGGAGGCGATTGGTTCCGTGCGGCCGGAGCCTGGGTTCACCATCCGGACACCGACACAACAAGGGAACCGGCATCCGGACCTTGTATCTTTGTGCCTTGGTGTTTCATTCCGATGCGGGTCTCGGCAGTCTGCCTTGGAGTAAATCGGGGCGACTGGATTTGAACCAGCGGCCTCTTGGTCCCGAACCAAGCGCGCTAACCAGCTGCGCTACGCCCCGGAAGATTGGGGTTGGGTATCGGGGGTCGGGGATTGGGTTCAAACCCTTGCCCCTGACCCCTGATCCCTTCCTGTGGGAAATCATAGGCCAAAACCCCATGCAGTCAACACATGCCCGCCCTAGCCCCTGGTCCCTCGTCTCTCGCTATCGTGGACAAAGGGTACGAACGTAACGCCCATCAGGTGCCGCTGGACAAGCTTCTTGCCGTGCTTCACCACCAGCGTAAGCGACTGTGTTCCCGTCGGTCCGACCGGCACAACCATCTTACCGCCGTTTCCCAACTGCTCGGCCAGCTCGTAGGGCAGAGTATCGGCCGCGGCGGTCACAATTACCCGGTCATACGGGGCGAATTCGGGCCAACCGAGGTGTCCGTCGCCGATGCGAAACCGGACGTTGCGTATGCCCAAGCGGAGCAGCGCGAGCCTGGCTCGAACCGAGAGACTCTCGATGACCTCCACGGTATAGACCATCTTGGCGAGGCTCGCGAGGATCGCGGTCTGGTACCCGGAGCCGGTCCCGATCTCAAGCACCCTGTTCTCCGGCCCCACCTCGAGCGCCTCGGTCATCGCCGCGACGATGTAGGGCTGGGATATCGTTTGCCCGTCGCCGATGGGAAGCGGATGGTCTTCGTACGCGTTGTGCCACTGCCCTTCCGGCACAAAGAGATGCCGCGGTACCGCGGCCATCGCTGACAGCACCCGCGGGTCTCGGATACCACGAGCGGCAATCTGATCCTCGACCATGCGCCTCCGCGCCTGCACGTAATTATCCATCGCCCCAGTATAGAAGCTGCGCGGAGCCGGTCAACGAACTACCCAGGTTCGAAACCCGAAGATCGAATGACGAAGCTCGAATTCCAGGTTGGACCATTCTCCGCATTTCGGGCTTCAATCGGACTTCGCGCGAAAACGGGGACTGTACCGCGCGTCATCGCGCTCCGAGGGACTGTCCCCGCTTTCGCGCCATCCTGTCCCGTGCAGCGCGACGGCCAAGTGGATCATTGTCCACGTGTCATTGTCCACGTGGACATCGCTGGGACTCGCGGTACACTGCACGACATGAACGACAGCATCAACTGGGCGCGTGAATTCCCCGCCGCGATAACTATCTGTGACCGCGACGGGGTCATCGTCGAGATGAATGACAAGGCGAAGAACACCTTTTCCGGCGACCACGTCGGCAAGAACGTGCTCGACTGTCACCCGGAGCCCGCCCGCACCAAACTGGCTGAGCTTCTTGCCACAGGCAGGAACAACGTCTACACGATTGAGAAAAACGGGAAGAAGAAACTCATCTTTCAGTCACCCTGGTACAAGGACGGCCGGTTCGCCGGGCTCGCAGAAATCTCACTCGAACTTCCCGCGACCATCCCCCATTTCGTTCGCGGCTAGGTAGCGCCGTCCAGCATTGCATCCGGCCCCGCCGCCATGTCGCTCGCGGCCAGATAGATGCCGGCGCAGATGACGGCACCGCCCAGAACCTCGTACCAGGTCGGTGCCTGCCGCAGAATCAGCCAGGCGAGGAACGTCGTGCCGACCGGTTCTCCGAGCACCGCCATCGCCACGGTCGGAGCGGGCACGTATCGGAGCGCCCAATTGAAGCTCGTGTGACCGAGTAGTTGGGGGCCAAGTCCGAGCAGCCCGATGAACATGTAGGCCTGCCAGCGGTAGCCGGTGAACGAATGGCGGCTCAAGAGCATCGCCGCCAGGAGCAGCACGGCCGCAGCGCCATAGACCACGTATATGTAGGACAGGAGAGAAAGCCGCGGGCGTACCCGCCGCCCGGCCATCAAGTAGCCTGCCGCACAGGCGGCGCCACCCAGAGCAAGCAGGTTCCCGCTGGTTGCGCCGCCCGACTTGAGCTGCGGTCCGGCTATGACCACCGCGCCGATTATCCCGAGCACGACGGCCAGAGCGATGCGCCACGACACCTTCTCGCGCAGGACGAGCGGAGAGAGCGCGGCCGCGAATATCGGGTTCATGGCAACCAGCACTACCGAGCTTGCTACCGAGGTGCGATTGAGCGACTCAACCCAGAGCGCAAAATGAGCGGCGAGCAGCGCGGCGGAGACCAGCATCGGCCATATCGACACCGCCCTCAGCTCGGCCCGGCGCTCCGCGAACCTTGCCCAGAAAAACGGAGTGAGGACGACCGTCGCTACGGCCATGCGTCCGGCAGCGATGACGATACTCGGCGCGGGCGCAACCCTGATGAGTATCGAAGCGAACGACAGCACCACGACGCCGGCGCCAAGACCGGCAATCACCCGCGGCCGCGACGCACCTGAACTCCGCACGTCCGACTTCGACGCTCGGGCTTCGGCGCTTGGACTTGACGGCATCGCCTAACTCTGACGGCAAAAGTGCGGCTGTCAAGCAAGACCGCTTGAAGAAGCGCTGAACCGCTGCCTCGGCCTGCAAGCCATCAGCCGTCGAATCCGACCGCTCCTAACTGCCAACAGCTCTCTGCTATCTCGGGCGCGCGCCCGCCCGCTTGACATTCGTCCGCCCTGTCCTAAGATAAAGTCTATGCTAGCACAAGGTCGCCCGGCCTTGACGGAAGCCAGAAAGTGTCCCTCTTTTTCCCGAAATCCCCGCATTGACGGAGATTTGATTGTACGTCATGTCCGCGGTATTATCAGGAATCAACCGAAGAGTCTGGAATGGAGGATACAACATGCAAGTGTGGAGAAGCTACGGATCTGCCCACTCGGCAGACATCAACATCGTGGGCAGTTTCGCCACTGTCGCAGACGCCGAACGTGCACACGAACTGCTGGCTGATTTCCTGCGAACAGCATTCGCGGCGACGAACGGAAAGTCCCCGGATGACACGGATCTTCAACCTGTCCTGTCCAACTTCTACGAGAGATGGAAAGAGAAAGACCCGTTCATCGTATACCACGGCCCGTCCCTTGAGGAATTCGAGGGCATCGGATGGGGTGACGACGGCGCGGCCATGCCGGAGAAGGAGGGCACGCAGGTGTCCTTGCGGCACATCCGGACAATGGACATTGGTGGTATAGTCAAGTTGATGCTAGTTCGGGAGGCAAAGGACGTAGCCATCACTGGTCGACGCGGTCCGTGAAACTGAGAGAGGAATCAGGTTGGCTTCACGCATACGACCGGGTTTCTGGCCTACACGTCCGCACCCCGACTGCAGAGCAGTCGACTCCTAGGTCTGCCCTCGGCCCAGCCGTACTCAGTCTGGCTGTAACATATGCATGCGATCTCGCGTGCCCGTTTTGCTACGCCCCCAAGGACTCGCATGAGGTAGACGTCGAGGACGCCGTCGGGTGGTGTCGAGATCTCGATGCCCTTGGCACGCTGGAAGTCGCGCTCGGTGGAGGGGAACCTTTTCTCTACCAGGGGCTTCACGAGCTGTGCGCAAGGATTTGGAACGAGACAGCGATGGGTGTGTCTATCACTACAAATGGCCAGCACATCGACCTGGCGTCGGTTGATTCACTTCGCAACGTGCTATCGATCTTGCGTGTGTCCATCGACGCGCCGGAGCCTGTCTACTCGACAATCAGACAGCGATCTTTGGAGCCGTTGCTTCGGAAGCTGCGGCAGCTATCAGGACTGCCCATTGGCATAAACACTGTTGTGAACTCCCTCACACTACCACATCTGGACGAGACGTTTGCACTCGTCAGGTCGCTTGGCGCGGTCAGTTGGCTTCTTCTACCGGAAGTACGCGCCGGGAAGTACGCATTGAGCCGCGCCGAATGGAAGCAGATGGACCTGTGGCTCCTTGCCCACTGGCAGGCCTATCCCATGGAGATCCCCGCCGCTGCGGCGGAGCATCTCACCTGCCCAGTGCTGCTGCTAGACAAGAATCCCAGAGACTACGCCCATATAGGTGCGGACGCCGTCCTACGTAGAAACTCCCATTCGGGTTTGGGCGTGGAACTGTCTAACCGGACCCTCAAAGAAGCCCTCGGCCTTCTCTGGGAGCGGCAGTCTCCGTAGGCATTTGTGCGGACTCACGTGGCACTGGAGTATGAAGCCACGCTGCACGCCTGCTGTACCTAACTACTTTCCCTCTCCGTCCCCTTGACATGCTGGCCCGAACTACCTAGAATAGCCAGCACAAAGGAAGCAGTATGCCCATATTCCCGCGCCAGCGAAAAACTAGGTGGTATCGTGAAAGAAGCGCTGGCGGCTGCGAGATGTGTGGCTGGCGACTGCCCGGTCGCCCTAATAGCGGCCTCCACGCCTGTCACATCGTGCGCAGGAAGAACCAACAGGACAACGTGCTGATGCTATGCCCTAGTTGCCATGTGGCCTTGGACAAGATACTGAAGCCAGCGCTGCACCACGCGATTCGACGCTATAACGACGGGCGAGTTCCAGGGGATTGGGCCGCCCTCAGCGCCCAACGTACGACGCGAGGAAAGGAAGTCACGTGAAACTGGTGACTGGCGCGGCGCGGACGCTCGCAGCCGGTGCTAGGAGGTCCGTATATGGAACATCGTGAGACGACAGAGCTCAGCGCAGTTCTGGAGAAGGACCTGGAACAAGCCTTGGATGCGCTGGGCGTGTTGGAGCCGCTCAGAGCAGGGCAAGCCTGCTGCAGATTCTGCAGACAGACAGCCACGCTGGCGAACCTGTTCGGCTACTACCCGGATGTCGAGGGCGTTGCGCTTGTATGCGACAGCCCGACGTGTATCCGGACGCTAATGGACCTTCTCCGGACTGGTGATGTGAAGCTATGAGTTGGAGTACCGTGTTGACGATGCTGAAGTACTTCGGCATCGGCACGCCTGGGTTCTTCTTGCTTGGACTAGTCCTCTACATGGCCATCAAGTACCCAACGAGATTCACCAAACTGCTTGCCATCCTAATGGCTCTTGGTTACAAAGTCTTCAAGGCAGGCGAGCGTAAGGCGATCGCTCTCAACATCGAAGGCAAGGTCAATGATTTCGTGCACAACGCGGCCTCGCAGATAACTGGCATGCGAGCCGCGCAGGTCAGAATCGTGTGGACTGACGTCGCGACGACCAAGGCGGAGTTCGTGGCTCAGGATCGGCTTGTCATCAACATGAAGCGGTTTGCCAATCAAGACCGCAACTTCGTGCATGCCACGATGGCGTTCATAGCAGTGGCGTTCCTGCCTCGCGCGAAGAAACTGCTCACGGTTACCCAGCGTTCCGCGCTTGACCTATACACTGCCCAGACCCTGTTGGCGGAACAGGCGGGCCCTCTTCTGGAGCACTTCTTAGATGACTTCTGGGGCAACGAGGCCGCATCGCGACCCAAGGTCATGGAACTGGTAGAGGACTTCTACCTGATCGACAAGGTGGGCCTCTTTCGGCCGGTCCTCATCCAAGAGTTGGAGAACGTGGGCCGCAAGGTGTTCCACCGTGACCGCCGCTTCCTGGTGGCGACCGATGTTTCCACTCTTGTAAGATTCCTATGCAGATACGCGAAACGGTCGGTAGGAGACGAAACCGTGCCACTGCGACACCTCGGGGCCTACTGCAGGTGCCAGATCATGATAATTGCGCGGCATGCGAGGCTTGTGAAAGGGGACATCGAACCCTACGTCACTTTCATTAGGGAGGTCTTCGACAAGAAGGTGGAGAACCTATACCTAATCGGCCCGGCTGCACCAGATAACTGGGAATTCATGAACGCAATCGCTACTGAGGCCACCCGTCGCCTTCCCATTACAGAGGTTGCAACCAAGAGGTATCCCGGCAGCATCCTTGTCAAGGGCAGGCGCACTAAAGTCGAGAGCTACCTCATTCATCTCAGGAGCAAGGAATCAGTGACGTACTTCGACAGGGACTACGAAAAGGAGTTCATCATTCCGGCCCTTGGCGAAAGCCGAACAGAGCCAGCCCCAGAGTGCGACGCCTCTGTTCCTGCATCCTCGCGTCCGTCGTCGTCCGCCTGACGATGAGGACCTGTAGCCGGGTCGGGCGTAGGAGATTCCGGGACTCGCTACCTAACTCCGGGATTTCGGGGACGCTTGCTTATCTAATTCCGAATCCTGTCAATAGAGTGCAGCCGAGTCCGACGCCGCCGCTGACGACGCGGCAAGTTAGCAGGTAGCAGTGAGCAGTTAGTCGCGCCGCAGGCACGGGTAACCAGCGCGGCGCGTTCGCGCCCAAGGTCAGATTCCAGTTCCCAGTTCCCGGCTCCGAGCACAGACCCGACCCGCCGCACAAGCAGGCGCGGCTGGACGGGGTCACCAGGTCGCCGGTCAGCTCACGCTTCCGTGTCCTTAGCGGGGCACCGGATACGGGCGCAAGGGTTGGCGGCTCTATCGTCATCTACAGCAATGCCTTATGGGGTCGCTCCGGCACAGTTCGCTGTCTTGACTCCCGACCCAGCCTGACTATTCTGTCCTGTCCCGCACCCCCTACCGGATTCAGGGACCCGCTCCCCAGAGGGTCGGTGGAGGCACTGGTGGGTCCGCCTGGGGACCCCCTCCGGGGACCGTCCCCCCTCCGGGTCCCCCTACCGTCCCCGGAGTGGCTAGTGGGAGCGTCTGTGGAGGGGCTCGGTTGACCGTCAGGAGAATGGGTCCTGGGACCATCCGGGGAAGGGCTGAGAGGAGTATCTGGGTGGTGGGTCCAAGGGCGCGGGAGGGTGCTGGGGAGGAAGGATGGAGGATGGAGGATAGAGGACGAGGAACCAGGGGTTAGGGGCTAGGGGCCAGGGATTGGGGACCAGGGAGGAGAGGCAGTAAGGATGAAGAACGGATGTAGAAAGGGAGGTCAGAGATGGCTAGACGTCCGGTTGAGGTCAGAGTGGCGAAGTGGACGGCGAAGATGAAGGGAGACGCCATGTCTCCAGCCATGGAGCGCAAACTCGAGCATGCCGGGGCGAAGTATACCGCTTGGGCCGAGCTGTCGGTGCAGATTGAGATCTCGGTAAGAGGGGTCCTGAACGGAGCCGAGGCCGGGCACCCGGTTCCGATGAGTTCGGTGCCGTCGTACCTGGCCTTTGCCCAGCAGGTGGCGAAGGTAAGGGGTAGGTTCATCGGCGACACCGCATCGGCCGAGATTGAGAACCTCAAGACGAGTTGGGCCGCGCGCGGGATTGACCCTGTGATAATGGCCAGAATAGTGGAGGTGCTCTGATGGCGAAGTCGGCAAAGAGTCGCATAGACAACTGGGTTGCCCGCATGCAGGGCGAGGCGGTCTCGGGCAACACGAAACGGGTCCTGGACCCGACCAACGCCCTCCCCACCGCGGGTACGGCAGCGTATATGAACGCGACCGAGGCCATGTGCGCCCGCGAGGACGTGGTGAGAAACTACCTTGGGGAGCAAGGTGTCAAAACCATCCTTTACCCTTGGTATCTGGCCTTCAGTCGTCAACTCTTCAAGCTTGAGAATCAAGGCTACACGCTGAACGCCGGGAAGGGTTCTCCGGGCTATCTGGAGGCCGCGACCTTGAAGGAGAAATGGACGAGCAAGGGGCTGGACCCGGCAACGCTCGAAGGTATCCTGGGCCTCTTTACCTGACCCTGACCGGCGCGGGATGAGGGCTGGAGGCGGCACGAGAGAAGCCCTTCGACCAGCTTCCCGGGGAGCTTGTCTATGGCTTGCGCTACTCGCCCGGAAGCGGTAGCCGCTTGAAGAAGCGCTGAACCGTCGGCCGGCCGGATTCAAAGCGCAGGGCCACTGCCCCATCGACTCGCGTGTCAAAGTAGTTCACCGCGGTGCCTTCAAACCGCCGCTCCAGCCTCGCCGGGGTCGGGTATCTGCCCATGACTAGAACATAGCTCGGCTGCACGCGCTGATACAGGGCTTCGGGGTTTCCTTTGAGGCTGCCGTGATGCGGCGATTTCAGCAAGTCGGCGCGCATGGCTACGCCTGCGAGCAGATCCGGATTGTCGAGGTCGCCGGTCAAGAGCATCTTGAACCCGCCTTCTGTTACTGACGCGACGAGCGACATGTCGTTTGTCGGGGCCCTTCCGGACAGATACTGCAGCCTCGTCGCGTCGTCCGGCCAGAGGAAATCAAACCCGAACCCGAGGCCGGAGACACGGGCTCCCTTCCCGACCACGACTACGTCGGTTCCATCGGCGCGCAGCCGGGCCAGCAGGGTCTGGTAATCCAGGTCCTTGCTCTCAGTCGTCGACACGAGCAGTTGTCGAACCCGGACGCGCGCCGGCAGGTCCAACAGCCCGCCATAGTGGTCTTCGTCAGGGTGGGTCACAATGACGGCGTCCAGCGTGTGGATGCCTCGGCCGCTCAGATAGTCGCGCAACACCCCGGGGCCGTTGACGCCCGCGTCAACAAGGACCTTGTGACCGAGGCTGTCTTCAAGCAGAATCGCGTCTCCCCTCTTTGGGTCCAGAAACGTCACCGAGTTGGAGGACTTCCTCAGGACTCCCTGCCAGGCCACGACGGCAAGTCCTGAGAGCAGCAAAACCGCGAAGCCTGTTCGTGCCCGAGCGCGCCTCAGCTTCAGCGCTAGCAGACCGAGCAGGTAGGCCCAGCCAACCCAAAGCCAAGGCAAGCGACCCGGCTCCCAGATGGCCCAGCCCATGCTGCCCATGAACATGGTCAGTTTCAGCAGTGCGAGCAAAACCAGCCCGAGAGTATGAGCAAAGATTGAAGCCAGCCAGTGGCTTACGAGATTCGCCAGCAGCACCACAATCCCCAGCGGCATGGCAAGGCCGAGGAGCGGCACAACCACCGCTCCGGCCACAAATGCCAAGAGCTGAACCCGATAGAAGTGGTGCAACAGCAACGGAGCAGTGGAAAGCGCTGCGGCAATCGAGACGATGGCCGGGCCCAATACCCAGCGCGCAACGCGGCTTTGGACCAGGCCCCGCACTAGCTGCTCGACCGGCCGGGCAACAAGAGCAATGCCGAGAAAGGCGGCGAACGAAAGCTGCGCCCCAGCGTCAAAGACCGCGAGCGGGTCGAACACCAGCAACAACACCGAACACGCGCAAAGCGACGCCACCGTCGATACGCGTCGTTGAGTCGGAACGCTCAGCAGCATTGCGCAGGCCATCAATCCTGCTCGCACCGGCGCTCCAGACCTGCCCACAAGCAGTAGATACAGCAGGATCCAGGCCGTGCTTGCCCAGAAACGCCGCCACCCGCGCACGCCGAACAACGAAAGCAGCATCCACAGGACCCCGGCCACGATGCTGACGTGCATGCCTGAAACCGCCAGAGCGTATGAAATACCTGAGTCTCTGAATTGCTCCTGCACACTCCTGGGTAGCCCGCTGCTCCCGCCGAGCAGTATGCCGACAAACAACTCACCCTCAGTGCCGGGCAAAGACCGACCGAGGACTCGAAGAATGTACGCACGAACCGGCGCAATCAGCCGATTCAGAATGAAAGGCCCTTTTCCGCGCGCGAGCAAGACCACGTCCGACGCTCGCGCGCTCGCGCTGCCGACGAAGCCCCGGGCAGCGAGAATGGAGTTGAAATCGGTGACTCCCGGGTTGCGCGGGTCATCCAGAGGCTGGATTGGGCTGTACACCCGCACTACATCCCCAGGCTTGAGTCCCGGTGTGCTGTCTTTGGACCAAAGGTAGACCTTCCCGTGCCACGGTGCCGCCAGCGAGACCACGGCTCTCTGCACACGGCCGGCCGCAGGGTCGGACTCGACCACACCCACGAACTGCTGAACCATGTACAGTCGCGGGTCGACCGCTGTCGGCGCACGAGCCTGGGCATACAACAGAGCAGCGACCGCGACTGCCGGGTACAACGACCATCCGTGGGTCATCCGTACCAGCCCTGCCGCAACTGCCACGACGACAGCGACCAGCCAAAGCGGAACCGGCAACAGACGGCTCAAGGAAATACCCGTCGCGACTGCAATCAGAACCCTGACGGCCGCGTGCCGCATCCCAAGCTCGGCAGGGCCCGAGAACGTCCCGGTGGAACTCACAATTCAGGAGAGTATGCGCAAGTCCCTTGCTGTCAAGCAGGACGTAAGGACTGCCCGCCCTGAATCGGTGGTCCCACCTGAGCATCAAGTTCTCAAGAGTGTAGAAACAGCGCACAAGCAGCGGCCAGTTTGGTCGGATCTAAGGGCATGCCGGGTTTCGATACGAGCGGCGAACAACTGCCGGATAGCCGGCACGGCAGTTGCAGGCGGAACTGTAACCATGGACACTCGGACTTCCGGCATTAAGCTATCTCCGTCCGCCAGCCGTGCAAGCGACGCTGCGCGGACAGAAATTCCGTCGTAAGGAGCAACTTCGTCATCGAACCCGAACTCACTAACTTCCTGATTGACATGCGGCTGGCCATTGCTACAATTCGACGCTAGTACAATGCTGAGCGCAGTGGGCTTACTCGTCCTACTCAGTGCGAACCCAACCGGTTCGAGCGCTGGTGCCATTGCGGTCACCGTCCGGAACCCTGCTCAACTGACATCGTTCGAGTGGCAGAATATCTCCTCGCCGCAGTACGCCGGGGAGTCAATCAGCGTCGTGGTCCTCGCGCTGGACGCGGATGGCAACACCTATCCTTTCAACGGCATTGCGCTGCTTTCATCGACCGCTGGAGATGCGTACGTCTATCCCAAGTACATAACGTTCAGCAACGGTCATTGTAGTGCCAAGGTGGTCGTGACGATCGCCGAGAGCATCGGACTCCAGTGTGCAAACGACACGGTTACCGGGTCGAGCAACATTTTCGACGTCCTCCCGGGAGAGCCGGCCCGGCTGGTGGCGATAATGCCCGGCGAACAGCTGACGCCCGGCATCCCCGGGGGCCACTCCGGATGGCCCGATACCCATGTTGCGGGCGACACATTCCCGATCACCGTGTACATGACGGACGACTGGTTCAACCTGACACCATCGAGCGGCGACAGCGTGTTCTTTGGCTCGGATGATGCGTTCGCCGGACTGCCGCGAGGCGGGGCACTGTCAAATGGAACCGGCTCCTTTTCTATCAGCCTGCGCGCCGCCGGCGTCCGTCACGTCTTCACCAACGCGGGGCACGACTCGACTATCCGGGCGGACACGTCCGCCGTCAGCATCCTTGCGGGTACGTACGCCGGGATGTTGCTCGTCGCACCCGGCGAAGCGTTGCTGCCGGGGGACACGACGACCGATGTCCACGCGACACCGGGCAAGTCCGGGACGCCGTACCCCGAGTTTCTGCGCACCGCTTTTGCCGTCTCCGCGTACGCATGCGACGATTGCTGGAATCCATGCGCCGGACCGGGCGACACGATCTGCCTGACGTCGGGCCCCTGGGATTTGTGCTCGCCACCGATCGCCGTGCTAAACGACTCCGCGAAATTCACCTTCCAGTTCACCATGCGTGGGGAGAACCGCCCACTCTGGGTGCGAGACAGCACAACGAAGGCGCAGTCCTACGTGACCTACATCGACGTGCGCGCGCTGGGATCCACCATCTCGGTCGATCCACACACGCCGGACACAATCCGTGCCGGCGACACGGCCGCGGTCAAGGTGCTCGTACGCGACGTCAACGGCCAACCCATCCCCACGGCCCTGGTTCAGTTTGCGCGGTTCAAAGGCAGCGGGACGATGATCGAGCCAGCGCTGCTAACCGACACTAACGGCTACGCGACTTCCCACTTCGTGTGCATGCCCAGCCCTGCGTCGGAGCAGGATTCCATCAGAATAAGCTCGGGTGGCGTGAGCATCACCATCGGCATCTATGTACGCCACCTCTCGGACAGCCTCTTCGCGTTCCCCAACCCGTTCGGTTCGGTCAACCGCGACCGGACGGAGATCTTCTACTCGCTCCAGCAGGCGTCATCGGTCAGAGTAACCATCTACGACCTGTTCGGCAACGAAGTCTGGGCGCGCCACTTCGATCAGGGAGGACCGGGCGGCATGCTTGGCGATAACACCGTGTACTGGGACGGCACCAACAACCGAGGCTTGCGCGTCGCCAGCGGCGTCTATCTTATCCAGGTTCTCGGCACGCTGAATACGGGTATCAGCTTCAAGAACCTCTACCGCGTCGGAGTAGTCTGGTGAGACACAGGACTCGAGGATTCAAGGAATCGAGGATTCCAGTGTCCGGTACTAGACCTCTCGAATCCTGGCATCCTGGAATCCTGTTTCCTTTGCTTGCAGCCTGTGGCTTGCTCTTCGCCCAGGAAGGTGCGCCGGGCACGTTTCTCAACTACGCGATCGCGCCGCGCAGCCTGGGCATGGGCAAAGCATTCACGGCCATATCCGACGACGTCCAGGCCTGCTACTTCAACCCGGCCGGGTTGTTCCAGCTCAACGCCCAGGAGGTAATGGTTGCGCACTCTGAGCTTTACGGAGCCCGACTGGAGTACGTCGGTTGGGCGCTGCCCACTCGCGAAGCCGGAACGTTTGCCGTGTCACTGCTCAATGTCGGAGCCGAGGGCATAGACTCCCGGGGTTCCGAGAACGACCGAGGTGCGGGCTACTTCAGCGAACAGAACGCGTTCATCGCGGCCTATTCCTACAATCCCTGGCAGTTTCTTGGATTCGGCGGCAGTCTGAAGCTGATCGCGGAGAACGTATCGTTGTACACCGGCGTCGGGATCGGTGCCGACGTCTCGGCCCTGGTGAAACTTCCCCGCCCATTCAGCTTCGGCGTCGTGCTTCAGAACCTTATCCAGCCAGTCCTCACGATGCACGACATGCAGGAATACTATCCTCGCAACCTCCGTCTCGGCACCGCAGTCCGGTTGGTCGACGACCGAGTGAGGATAGCCGCGGACATGGTCGTGACCGATTTCACCGACAGCGCCTGGCGCAGCGTCGCGCCCCACGGCGGCATCGAATTCGAACTCGTACCCAACACGCTCATCCCGCGCGTCGGCCTCGATGCGAACGAAGTCAGCGCGGGCCTGGGGGTACACAGGGAATGGGGCAAGATGGCCCTTGGTGTCGACTACGCATTCCTCCTGCACTACCGTTCCGGCTACACCCTCCCTCCGACCCACAAGCTCGGCGTCTTTCTGACGTTCGCCGGGTACCGCGTCTGGATCGACGCTCAGCCGGCTGTCTTCCGCCCTAACCCCGAAGACAAGGAAAACGTGCTCTGGATGGACGTCCGGCTCAACCAGCGGGCGAATCCCAAACGCTGGCAGGTTCTGGTGAAGAACCAGTATGGTGAGGTGGTTCGCACGTTCAGCGGCTGGGACGCCCCGCCGCTGCGCATGACCTGGGACGGCCTCGACGACGCCGGCCGCCTGGTGTCAGATGGCCGCTACAGCTACGACATCGTGGTCGTGGACCAGCGCAACTGGCCGCTCCATTTCTCCGGCTCGCTGACCGACATCCGGACCGGCGGGCCCCGAGGCAAGCTGGAAGTCAAACCCAGGCAGCAGCAATGAGAAACAGGATTCAAAGGGTCCAGTGTTCGGACGCTGGAATACTCAATTCCTCGATTCCCAGAATCCTCCTTCTGGCGCTTGCGGCTTTTGGCCTGCTTAACGCCGGAGCGCTGTCACCGAGAGAGTCACGCCAACTGGCCGAACGCTACAACGCGGCTCAGGTCGCGGTCAGTCAACACGACTACGTCAAAGCGGGCGCGAATCTGGAAGAATTGGTCCATGATTTCGGGACCAGCGAGTTCGGCGACGAGCTTCGCTACGCGCTGGCCGAGACGTACTTCAACCGCGGTCAGTACGAGCGTGCCGCCGACATCTTCGGTGACCTGCTCGAGAACCCGCACCACTCCTATATCCGACCCGAAGCGATGTACGGCGTGGCAATCTCGGACATGATGCTGGGCAATTTCCGGCAGGCGCAGCTTGCGATTGAGAAACTGTCAAAGCAGCAGGGCTACGACAAGGACGACCGCACCAACTTCGCGATCGGTGTGCTGCACTACTTCCTGAAGGACTACGACCAGGCGATCGCGAATCTCAGCGGTCTTGAGATACCGGAGGCGAAGTTCTTCCTGGGCAAGGCCTACGCGTTGACCGGTCGGCCCTTACCCGCCATCCTCAAGTTCAAGGAAGTCACCGACACGGTCCCGAACACGGAACTGGCAACGATGGCCCAGTTCGCCGCCGGCCAGGCTCTGTTCATGAACCATGACTACGATGGCGCGGAGGCCAAGTTCCGGTTCTTCGTTGACAACTACAGCTACTCGCCGCTGGCCGACTATGCCGGCTATTTCCTCGGCTGCGCCCTTATCGCCAAGAAGCAGTATTCCGCAGCGATCGAACGCCTCACGCCGCTCACGCGTAACGCCAACAACCTGCTGGCCGCACACGCCAACTACTTCATCGGCTATGCGGACTTGGCGTTGAACCAGGCCCAGCCTGCGGTCGAGCGTTTCCAGCGCATCCGCGCGAGCTACTCACGGACGCGTGTCGCCAACTACGCCGACCTGCAGCTTTCCCGTGCCATCCTCGCCAAGACGGACACGGCTCAGGCGCTGCTCGCCACCAGCCAGTTGGCGGCCGTGTTCAAGAGCGGTGACCTCTCAGGCATCGGCAACTACATGTCTGGGGTCATCTACTACCAGTTGGCACAGTACGACAACGCCACCCGGCAGTTCGAGGCCATCCTCGTCAGCCACGCCGCCACTGCCCTGCGCGAGCCGGCGTGCGCGATGCTGCTCCTGTCCCTGAACAACTCCGGCCAGTACGAAAAGGGAGTGGCGCTGGGCACGAAATACGTCGCCGACTACCCGAACGACACCACCGAGTGGCGGGCCAAGACGCTCTACTTCCTGGCCGACGGCCTCTACTACGACCACAAATACAGCGACGCCGATGCCTACTACCAGCAGGCCTACGCTCATCCGGCGGCTTCCGATATCGCCGTCTATGCACGGCTCGGCCGCTGCTACAGCCTCTATCACCTCGGCCGGCTGGACGAAGCCATCCGCGGCTTCAAGGGACTGCTCACCGCGCGCCTTACCGACACGCTCTTCACCGTCAGCGCCTATCTCGGCTATGGCTATTCGCTCTTCAACCAGAAAGAGTACCTCAAGGCGCTCGACGTGTTCGAGCCGCTGTACAAGACCTTCCCGAAACAGGCAACCGCCGCGGTACCTGCCTATTTCTATGCCGGGTACAGCTACTACCAGCTCGGCTACTACGGACAGGCGGTAGACGCCTGGAGCGAACTCATCAACCGATTCCCGACCGACAGTGTCAAGACGCCGGAAGCGGCTTTCCGCACCGGCGACACGTATTTCAAGGCGCTTGACTACGACAAGGCGGTCGGCGTCTTCAACTTCGTCGTGGAGCGCTTCCCCTTCTCCCAGTTCGGTGCGCCTTCGCAAGCGTTAATCGCCCAGTGCTTCTACAACCGGAAGCAATACCTCGACGCGGTCCGCGAGTACCAAAAGTTCCTCGACCTCTACCCCACTGACGCGCAGGCCGTCAGCGTTCGCAAAGGCCTGGAGACGAGCTACTACCTCGCCGGCCAGGAAGACTCCGCGATCATGGAGGACTTCCTCAGGCGCTTCCCGCAGTCGGAAATGGCGGCGGATGGCGGGTACAGCAAGGGCAAATCGCTGTTCGACGCCGGCAAATACGAACAGGCCATCGCCGAACTCCAGAAGGTCGTGGTCAACTTCCCAGGGTCAACCACTGCCGCCGACGCCCAGCTCCTTACCGCCGAGGCCTACGCGGGAATGAAGCACTGGCCCGACGCGGTGCAGGCGTACCAGAAATTCCTCGACTACTTCCCCAAACACGAACAGCGCGCCGGTGCCACCTTCAACCTTGCCACCGCCTTTTTCAACTCCGGCGACTACAAGCAGAGCATCAAATACTTCCAGCTCGTCATCGACTCATTCCCGCAATCCGAATACATTGAGAGTGCCCGCAAGAATGTAGACATCTGTCAGAAGCGACTCGGGGCGGACCAGTCGGAGGGTGGGACGACGACACCACAGGCTGCCCAGCCTGCCCCGACGAGCCGGGCCGTTGCGCCGAAGCCGGCCCCAAACAAAGGAGACCAGAAGCAATGATTCTCGGACAGAGCCTGATGACGATATTCCGACACAGTTGGGTCATGGTTACCCTGCTTATCGCCTCCATCGCTGCGCTGACTTTGATCGTCGAGCGCCTCTGGTATTTCTCCCGCAATCGCTTCAACTCCAGCAAAGGCTTGATTGAGCTACGCCGATTGCTGACCAGTTCTACGCCGGCCGATGCCCTGAACTGGGCGCACAGCCAAAAGAACCCGATGGGCCGACTGTTCACGGTCGCGCTCGAGAATGATACGCTACCCGGAGATGAACTGTCCGACCTCCTCTACAGCCTCATCCTAGAGGAACGTCTCCGGTTCGAGCGCCTGGTCGGCGGCGTGGGTTCACTGGCAAATGTCGCCACGTTGCTGGGTCTGCTCGGAACTGTCACCGGTCTCATTCGCTCGTTCGGCAATATCGCGGCCACCGGGTCGGGTGGACCTGCAGTGGTGTCGGGCGGCATCGCGGAAGCACTGGTGGCAACGGCATTCGGCCTGTCCATCGGCATCCCGACCCTGTTCATGTACAACTACTTCACCAAGAAGGCTGGTGATGTGACCATTGCCTTGGAGAGCACGTCGGATCGGCTGATTGTCATGTTCGCCCGTATGCGTGACCGTGCCGGTGCGGAAGCGCCGACCGCAGAGCCCACCGCGCCACGCTCGGGTCGGCCGAAGCCGACGACCGACGATTCATCCTGGAGATTCTGATGCGCAGGCGGCCCGAGCGACATCACTCCGGTGAGTTGATATTGACTTCGCTCGTGGACATAGCCCTGTGTCTCGTTCTCGGGTTTCTCATAGCGATGCCCCTCTTCTTCGAGACCGGCATCTTCGTGTCCGCGCCGGGCGTCGCGCTCGCCAGCAGCGGCGAGCAGGGTTCGGACATCAAGGCGCAGATCTTCCTGACGAACGACGGGCGGGTCCTTCTCAATGAATCCGAGGTGTCTATGGCGCAGCTCACCGACCTGTTACCCAAACTGCTGGACCGAAGTCGGGAGAGACGCGTGGTCGTTGCCACCGAAGACCAGGTAGTATACGACAAGGTCATGCAGGTCCTGGACCTGGCCAAGCAGTCGGGCGCAGCCGACCTTGCCTTGTTGCGCACCCGGAGCGCACCGTGAAGGGCGTAGCCAACATCGATATCCTGCCGCTGGCGGCAGTGGCACTCGTGCTGGTGCTCATCATGATGGTGGTGTCACCGCTGGTCGTCTCCCGTAACAGCACCCCGGTAGACCTGCCGCAGACCCACACCTCCGAGCGCAAGGTGGAGAACGACCTTACGATCACCTATACGGTTGACGGAAGGCTGCTCGCTGACGACAAACCGGTCGCCTCCCTTTCCGAACTCGAGAACATAATCCAGGCGCAACTGGCCAGGGACCCCTACATTCTGGTAGTCATCCGTGCCGACAAAGAATGCCTGCACGCCCGAGTGCTTGACATACTGGCCACGGCCCGGCATGCCGGCGCCCTGCGCATTGCCTGCGCGACCCGGAAGTACCGGGAAGGGTAGCAGCCATGTTCGAGGAACGGACTGTACTTCGGACCAACATGTCGCTTGTGATCGCGGTCGCCATCCACATCGCCGGGATACTGCTCCTGTCGCGACCGGCGGCTCATGTCGATTCGGCCGCAGACCTACAAGAGGTCAGTTTCATGGACGTCACCTACCGCCCGGAAGTCGCAAAGGTACTCCCGAGGTCAGCGATACCGGGTGGCGGCGGGGGCGCAGCCCAAGGCGCCCCGGCGGATTTCGGAGCCGGCGCACCTGCCTACGGCTCAAGCAGTGGCGGAGAGTCCAGTCCCATCGACATGAGTGCGGCAATGGCAAGGGACAACTCCCAGGCGCAGATCAACATGAACCGTTATGACCTCGATCGCGGCTCTGGGATGGACGTGATCAGGCTGGGTGGAACCAGCACGACAAAGTCCACCGATGAGATCCTGGCGCAGCCGAAGGTTGAGCTGGCTCGCGGTTTGGCTCATGGCGGTGGAAGCGGAGGTGCAGGGGCATACGGATTACGCGGGATGCCCGGAGTGCCACAGCCTCAGGCAGAACTGACTATCGAACACCGCGAGCTTGCGAAGCCGGCCGCCGCCGCCCTGCCCGCAACCGCGGCCGAGGATTTGCCCAAAGTCACGGCGCCGATGTCCCGCGGCACGAACTTTGCGATTGCCGGCCCCATTTCCCAGCGTGCGATCACCCGAAAGGTCGTGCCGAACTATCCAAAGTGGGCGCTTGACCGTCGAGTGTCAGGTACAGTTGTCGTACGTGTCTGGGTACAACCCGACGGCCAGGTCAAGGGCGCGCCCACCGTCGAGTCGAGCTCGGGCTATCCGGACCTCGACGAAGTGGTTGTGGACGCCCTGCGCGGATGGGTGTTTGCGCCACTCGGCTCAGGAGTCACGGCTGAAGACCAGTGGGGAGTAATAACGTTCAAGTTCATGCTTGCCTAACATTATGTCGCTACTGATTGCCCTTCTGCTGTTTTCCCGAACGTTGGCTCCGGCACAAGCCGGTGCCGACGCGGCGGTCCAGCGGTCTGACACGACCGAGACCCGTCCGGCCAAGAACTCTGACCAGCATGCGATCGGCGAAGAGGTCATAAAGGGGCAGACCGCAGTCAATATCCAGGACGTGAAGCCCTACTTCCCGCCTCAGATTGACCCGTACTCGCCGGTCAACGAGCTACTGGTTCCGGCAAGCTACGTGCTCGACGAAGGGCTCTACCATTCGGTCGACTCGGTCACCGTCCCCCGGCACTTCGCGCTCTCATCCTACCTGCGCGTCCCGACGGAGCGGGACTTCATCTATGGCGACATGATGGTTTTCCTCCCGAACTTTGAGGATCGCGTCGTCAACTGGGACCTGGTCGTGTCGAACTCACTGGGCGAGACAGTGCGCCGTATCGCCCGCAACGGCCAGCCGCCTGCGGTCCTCAACTGGGACGGCAAGACCGACGCGGGTGAGCCGATCGCTCCCGGGGAAGTATACAGCTTCACGTTCAATGCCTATGACGCGCAAGGCAACCAAACGCGGATTCCCGGCACGCCTCAGCGCGTCAACGGCATCGTGCAACAGGTGGGCGATGAGTACGTCGTCTCGATCGCCGCCGACCAGATCTTCGCCGAGGATGGCGCGCAGTTGCTGGAACAGGCGGCCCCTCGCCTCGACGAAGCAGCCAACGTCGTCAAAGAGAAATTCCAGAAACAGGTTCTGGTCTATGTGTACAGCGAGCAGGAGCGACTCTCGGCTGACCGCTGCCGCGTGATCGAGTCCGAACTCGGCCGCCGGGTCGTGCTGCCGGCAGGAGCTCTCGATGTCGTCCCCAAATTCGTGCCGGGCCTGCAGCCGAAGCTCTCCAAAATCGAAATCCACGTCCTCTAGCCCGAACCGGGACGGACCGTAATCCAGAAGTCGGTGTGTGCCCGCCTGAATTGACGAATCGGCGCTCCCGACTATGATTAGCGGAATGAACAAAACTGCGGCGCAAGAATCACCACTTGCTTCACCATGCCCGAGTCACCCGCTCTCAGCCGTCATCGCCGGTACCGGTTCCCACGTCCCGGAGCGCGTGCTGACGAACGCAGACCTTGAGAAGATGGTCGACACGTCCGACCAGTGGATAACCGAACGCACCGGGATGAAGGAACGTCACATCGCCGCGCCCGGAGAGGCCGCGTCAGACCTTGCCATGGTCGCGTGCGAGAAAGCCCTGGCGGAAGCAAACGTCAAGCCCGAGGAAATTGACCTCATTGTCGTCGGTACCGTAACTGGAGACATGCCGTTTCCTTCGACTGCCTGCGTTCTGCAGCAGCGGCTCGGTGCGAGGCACGCCGCCGCGTTCGACGTGAGCGCCGGCTGCACCGGCTTCATCTATGCGATCAGCGTCGCCCGGCAGTTTGTGTCTACCGGCGTCTACCGAACAGTCCTGGTGGTTGGCGTCGAGGTGCTAAGCAAGATCACCGACTGGACCGACCGTTCCACCTGTGTCCTGTTCGGGGACGCGGCCGGCGCGGCCGTGCTGAAGGCCAGCGAAGAACCGGGCACCGGCATCCTTGGTACTTACCTGGCTGCCGATGGGACCGGAGGCGAGCACCTGTACATGCCGGGCGGGGGTTCGCGCAATCCGGCAACCGTAGAAACCGTGCAGCAGCGTCTGCACACCTGCAAGATGAACGGCAACGCCATCTTCAAAGTCGCAGTCCGCAGCATGGCGAAGACGGTCACCCAGTTGCTCCACCAGACCGGGCTGCATGCCGATGACCTGACGCTGCTCATCCCCCACCAGGCCAACCTGCGTATCATTGAGGCGACCACCAAGCTGCTGAAGTTCCCGCCGGAACGTACGTTCGTCAACATCGCGAAGTACGGCAACACCTCGTCGGCTACCACCATTGTCGCTCTGGACGAGGCCCGCAAGGCCGGCAGGGTCCATCCCGGCGATGTTGTCATGCTGGTCGCATTCGGCGCCGGCCTCACCTGGGGCGGCGTCCTCATTCGCTTCTAGCGCACAAACAGAATCAGAGGACTCCGGCAATCCGGAGGTCCGGAGTCATGACCAGGGTCGCGGATTCCCAACCCCCGCGCGTCTTCGTATCAGCCCCGACTGGTAAGCGGTGCAAGCCGGGCCACCGGCAAGGACTGATACCACTCGATCAGGGGCTGAATCTCGTCGCGGTGCCCGGACGCCGCCAGCGCAGCAGCCCGCCGCATGACGAAGAACCGGTAGCGCAACAGGATCTCCCGTGTCCGCGCGTCAGGTTCGCTGCGTGGCAGACGGACAGTGAGCTTCGTATAGTCGAATACGGGCAGCGCCGAGCCAGCCGCAAGCCCGGAATCCGGGGCTTGAGGCTTGAGGCTTGAAGCTTGTATCTGGAACAGGAGCCCGACCGGGGCGCGCGGCACACCTGACAACATCTGACCGGCATCGGTCCCTGCGTCCACGTCAAAGGTCGTGTAGGCCGGTCGTTCCGGGCTGTGGGTAACGAAGCTCTCGAGTAGTCTGATGTACCGGCGCTGTATCTCGGCCGGGTCTTTCAGGCGGTCGTGCTCAAACTCATCAAGGTACTGGCGGTAGCTGGCAATCTCCGTCTGCGACCGCTGAACCAGCCAGGGGTAGGCGCGAGCGAGGTAATCGAAGTACCACGAACGCCGGAGAAGCTCCTTGTCGATGACGCAGACATCCGGTCGCACCTGCTCGACGTGCTGCAGGTAAAACAGCGGCGAGTAGACATCCCACCAATCGGTGATGATGGTCGCGTTATGCCCGGCTGAGACAAGTGTGTTCATTGCCTGGTCGTAGGCGACGTAGTCGCCCTGCAAGCCGGCGACCTTGTAGTTCAGCACCAAGGCGGCAATCCCTAAGAGCCATGGCACCTGCCTGACGATGGTCCTGGCTGCTGGTCCGACATTCGACACTCGGCACTCGACACTCGTCACTAGCCCATCGAGTCCCACCATCCCGAATACTCCCAGTACAACCAAACAAGGTATGTAGTACGAGTCGATGTCAGGAATCGAATAGTTAATGGCATATAGGAACGCTGCGACGGCAGAAACCGTCAAGCCGATGGCCAGACTCCGCCTCTGGCGGAACAGCCGCGCCACCCCGTACAGCACAACCGGGACAAGCACGTACAGGAAACCACGGGCCAGTATCGCTGTCCCGCGCCCGGCGTTGCGCATCACCTCACCGAATGGCTGAGAGAACATCCACACCTGGTACTGCCAGCCGGTCATGTGGCGTATGAGGTGAGTGATGTCTACGGGATTGTCCCATGCCAGCAAGGGCCCGGCCCTGGCGCGAAGCACCAGGAACAGATAAGGGGACATCCCAAACACGAACAGCAAGACCAACACCGGAATCCGGCGTACCAACTCGCGACGATACGCCAGTACGGCGGCCATCGCCGCCCCCAGAACGGTGCTTGTCGCGGACATGTGGTTGGTCAGAGCAAGCCCCATGAGGTACGCCACAACCAGCAGCGGCCCTCCCCGCATCGACGCCTCAGCCGTCAGCCAGAGCAGCACAACCATGACGAGCGCGAGAGCATAGACCTCGACGTCGACCGCCGCGCTCCACACCGGGCACGAAAAACCCAGGAGCAGCGCACCGGTACCCGCCACTACCCTCGAAACTCCCAACCGGAGTCCCAGCAGTAGAAAGAACCCAACGCCGCACGCGGCCAGCACCGCGCTCAATACTGCCACGCGGTTGGCAACATTGGCTACAGGGATGAGGCTCACGATCCGACCAAGCATGGTGTACAATGGATATCCGGTCGGATGCAGGATATTCATGAGGTGACAGCCGGCCGCAAGTTCGCCCGAGTCAATCAGGCCCACGGTTGGCGAAAGAGTGAGAAGGTATACGACGAACGCCAGCGGGACGACAAGCCAGACGAGGTGGCGCGTCCTGGAACCCAATTCCTAATTCCTAATTCTCAATGACTAACGAATACCCAACCCCGAATGCTCGGGCAATACCGGAGGCCGCCTTGCGCTCCAACTGCTCACTGTCATCCTCCTGGTGCTTGATTGGCAATTGGTCATTGGCACTTGGTCATTTCCCCCATGTCATTCTCCTAGATACGCTGCTTTGACCTTCGGGTCACGCAGCAACTCAGCCGCCGGGCCGGAAAGCACGACCTTGCCGGTCTCAAGCACGTAAGCCCGGTGTGCAATCTGCAGGGCCATGAACGCGTTCTGCTCCACCAGCAGAATCGCCGTCCCCTCGCGGTTGATCTCCCGGATTATGTCGAATATCTCGCGCACGAGTATCGGCGACAACCCCATCGAAGGCTCATCGAGCATGAGCAGCTTGGGTCGCGCCATCAGGCCGCGTCCCATCGCCAGCATCTGCAACTCGCCGCCGGAGAGCGTTCCCGCGGTCTGGCCGAGCCGTTCCCGCAGCCTCGGGAACGACTTGAACACCCTGTCGAGAGACGAGGGACCAGGGACGCGGGACTGGGGTCCGGACCCTGACCCCTCGCCCCTCGCCCCACGCCCCCGGCTATATGCCCCGAGCAGCAGGTTCTCGCGTACCGACAGGTAAGCGAAGGCCTGCCTTCCCTCCGGTACGTGGGCAATTCCCGACTTCACGACCCGGTGCCCGGCCAGGCCGTCAATCCGTCTTCCTTCGAACTCTATCTCGCCCTCGGCCGGCTTCATCAGCCCGGAGATGGTGCGCAGCGTCGTGCTCTTGCCCGCACCGTTTGCCCCGACCAGGGTGACGATCTCACCCTCGCCTACCTCGAACGAGATGCAGTGCAGGGCTCGAATCGCGCCATAGTCAACCGACATGCCGCGGACGCTCAGGAGCAAGAGACGACCCCTGTCACTGGCCAATTTCCCAATTGCCAATTACTAATGCCCAACGAAGTCCCGAATACGCCTGGGACGCAGCCATTCGTTGGGAATTGAGAATTAGTCATTGGTCATTTTCCCAGGTACGCCTCGATCACCTTCGGGTCCTTCTGAATCGCCTCGGGCGCGCCCTGGGCGATGACCTCTCCGAAATCCATCACGACGACCCGGTCGCACACACCCATCACGACCTTCATCTGGTGTTCTATCAAGAGCACCGTCAGCTTGAACCGTTCCCGGACGAACCGGATGAGTTCCATCAGTCTCCCGACCTCGAACGGATTCATCCCGGCCGCGGGCTCGTCCAGAAGCAGCAACTTCGGGTCGGACACCAGCGCCCGCGCGAGTTCGACCCGCCGCTGCTCGCCGTACGGCAGGTTCCGCGCCAGTTCGTCCCGCCTGCCTTCCAACCCAAGGATCGAGAGCAGTTCAACCGACCGTTCAGTTACCTGCCGTTCCTCGCGTTTGAACCCTGGCCCGCGCAGGATCGTGCTCACGAGCCCGGCCCCGCCCCGATGATGGTACGCGACCCGGACGTTGTCGAGCACCGAGAGTTCCCTGAAAAGACGGATGTTCTGGAACGTGCGCGCGATCCCTCGCTGGTAGATGCGGAAAGGCTGCATCCCGGCGATGTCGATGCCGTTGAAGCGTATGGCGCCCCCGGTCGGGACGTAGTTCCCTGTTATCAGATTGAAAACGGTCGTCTTGCCCGCGCCGTTCGGCCCAATCAGGCCGACCAGCTCGTGGTCGGCGATTGACATGGTGAAGTCGTGGACTGCGACCAGGCCGCCGAAGGCCTTGGTGAGCGATTTGGTTTCGAGGACAGGAGTCATGACCTCGTTGCCGCCGTTTGTCCCACCACTGGATTCAGTGCCCCTGGCGCAGCAATTCCCAATTGCCAATTCCTAATGCCCAACGAAGTCCCAGTGCAAACTGTGATTTGGTCATTCGTTAGGAATTGGGAATTAGACATTGGTCATTTCCTCGCGGATGGCTTCAGGAATCTGAACTCGGTCCCGGCAAAGATGCCGCCCGGCCGGACCAGCATGAAGATGATAAGCAGCAGCGGGTAGATGACCCAGCGCCAGTCCTGAACCGACGGCGGCAGCAAAATGCGGAGCCCCTCCAGCAGGAACGTCCACGCCACCGCAGCCACGATCGTACCGGAGATGCTGCCTAAGCCGCCCAGCACAACTACCAATAGCACGTCGATTGACTTCAGGAAGTCAAAGTTGGACGGGTGCAGGAACGTGAAAAGGTGCGCGTACAGGCCACCGGCCACCCCTGCATACATGCAGCCGATGACGAACCCCAGCGTCTTGTACCGAGTGCTGTCGATACCCACCGCCTCGGCCGCCAGTTCGTCCTCGCGCACCGATATCAAAGCCCGGCCGATACCGGAGAAGACGATGTTGCGCAGCACCACGACCGCGGCCACTGCGAGGGGAAACACCCAAAGGAACGAGGTCAGCTTCGGAATCGCGCTCATACCCCGTGACCCGCCCATCATCGGGATTACCTTGTCCGCGTTGTCGAAAAGCACCTTCACGATTATCCCGAAACCGAGTGTCGCGATGCCGAGGTAGTCCGACTTGAGCCTGAGTATTGGCAGTCCGATGAGCAGGGCGACCAGTCCTGCCACCAGCGCCCCGGCCACCAGTCCGACGAGCAGAATCGCGGGGCTCTGCCCGCCGATGCTGCGAGTGACGATCGCGGCAGTGTACGCGCCCATGCCGTAGAACGCGGCGTGGCCCAGCGAGAACTGCCCGGTGTAACCGTAGATGAGGTTCAGCCCCAGCGCCGAGATGGTCACGATTCCGGCCAGACAGATTATCTGCTGCCAGTAAGGATTAAGCGCGCCCGCCAGTATCAGCGCTTCGATGCCGACGAATACGGCAACAGCGACTAGCAGCGCGACCACACCGGCACCAAGGCCCCTGCGTGTACTCATGCTTCTCTATGACCACCAATTCCCAATTGCCAATTCCCAACTAATGCACGAATGCCCAACATGCGCCTTGGCAATTCTATCACATGGAACTTCGTTGGGAATTGAGAATTAGTCATTGGGAATTATCGCTATACCTTTTCCCTTGTCGGCCTGCCCAGAATCCCGGACGGCCGCACCAGCAACACGATAATCAAGATGCCGAATGCCACCGCGTCGCGGAAAGTCGATGAGATGTAGGCGGAAGTGAAAGTCTCGACTACGCCCATGATAAGCGAGCCGAGCATCGCCCCGGGAATCACGCCGATTCCACCCAGCACCGCTGCCACGAATGCCTTCAGCCCCGGCATCACGCCCATGAAAGGGTGTATCTGCGGGTAGGCGATACCGTAGAGCACGCCGCCGGCTCCGGCCAGCGCCGAGCCCACGCCGAACGTCACCGAGATAACCCAGTCGACGTCGATTCCCATCAGCCGCGCCGTGTTGTGGTCGTAGGACACCGCCCGCATCGCCAGGCCGGTCCGGGTCTTGTTCACGAACAGGGTCAGCGCTACCATCAGCAGGGTCGAGACCGCGAAGACTATTATCTGGATGTTGCTGACCGACACGCCGCCGATGTGAAACGACGTGACGGCGAACGGTCTCGGGAAAGCCCGATAGTCTGGCCCGAACACGAACTTCAGACTGGTAAAATACTCAAGGAACAGCGAGACGCCCATGGCGGTTATCAGCGCCGAGATGCGCGGAGCGTTCCGCAAGGGGCGGTAGGCGACGCGTTCGATGAACATGCCCAGAGCGGCGCACCCGACCATCGCGGCAACGATGGCGAGCGGCCAGGGCAGCTTCCAGCTCGCCAGCGCGAAGAACCCCACGTAGGCCCCGACCATGAAGACGTCCCCGTGCGCGAAGTTGATGAGCCGCACGATGCCGTAGACCATGGTGTACCCGAGGGCAATCAGAGCATAGACGAAACCGAGCTGGAGGCCGTTTATCAACTGCTGGAGGAAGTACGACACGCGCAATCAGAATCCCAAAACCCCATCGGAAGTCAAGCCGCGCAAGAGTGCTCGTTCATCGTCCATCGTCAATTCTGGTTTCTGATATCTGGTTTGTCCGTTTCTGGCCAATCTGTGTAATCTGCGTAATCTGCGGTTACTCGTCCTTTCGTTCATCTTCTCATCGTCCGTCGTCAATTCTGGTTTCTGGTTTCTGAATTCTGCTCTATCCGAATCCTGAGTCTGCGGTTATCCGCCTCCGAGTTCTGGGGTTCCTACGTTCTGGTTTTGGAATCTGTGTAATCTGCGTAATCTGTGGATGTCCGCTCCTCTTCAGGTTTCTGCATTCTGGTTTCTGGATTCTGGTTTCTGAACTGTCCGCATCCTCACTCTGGCCTGCCTTGACTTGGGGTCTGGGTCCGTCTAGAATAACCCCTCAGGTTAGTTCAGAAAGGAGGCCGTGTGACCCGACTACATGTGCTCCTGTTCTTTTTCGCCGGGCTGGCCGCCTGGCTGCCCGCGCAGGATATGACAATTGACAGCCACGGAGTGCCATCAGTCATCGGCACCTATGGCAGGTTCAGGCAAAACAGTTCAGCCTTCACCTGGACCGCATTCGATTCGACCCGCACACATTGGGACCTGACTTCCTACCCCGGCGGCGAATGGTCAAGGGTAGGCATCGTCGACTGGACGACCGGCAGTCCGCCTGCTCCTGAAACGACGCAGGCTGACGCGCCCGACCCGCAGGTGATGGAAGTCGACACGCTGGGCTCGGGCTCGGTCCAGGACATCTACGAGTACCGAGACTCCTCCGCCCTGTACATTGACGGCATCGACTTCCAGCAGGGCGGCTACCGCTTCCTCGGCAACTTCCGACCGGACGCTGCCGTCTACGCGACGCCGCTGCGCTCCGGTTCGAGTTGGGCGAGTTCCATCAACTGGCAGTGCGAAATCACCCCGGGCATCCCCTACACCGCGACCGAAACCCACACCAAGAGCGTTGTCGCCAGAGGCAAGGTCAAAGTGCCGATGTCCGGCGACTACTACTGGCCATGCCTCGTCGTGCGCGACCACATGACCTTCACCGACAACCTCGGCAGCAACGACGCGCGGTGGATATACGAGTGGCTCGTACCCGGCCATTTCAGCGGTGCCAACGGCGTGGCCGCGGCGATGAGCCCGAGCAACGACAACCCGAACTTCACCACCGTCGCCGCCATGATGCAACTCTCATCCGCCTCCATCCCGAACTGGGACCTGCTCCCGCCCGAGTTCTCAAACGCGCGCGTCTGGCCGGATACGACCTTTGCCGGCCCCTACGTGGTCTGGACGGTGATACGGGACAACGACTCGGTCGCCGAGGAATCGCTCTTCTACCGGGTGGACTCGGGCGCGTGGGTCGGGTCGCAACGCGATTCCGCCAGAGCCGACACCTTCTACTTCACCATCCCGTCGGTCACGCACTCCTCCCGAATCGACTACTACTTCTGGGCAAGAGATCGCTTCTCCACCGACAACGACATCGACTTCTGGACCACGTGGCCGGTCTGCTCGCCGGAGAGCACCATGGTCACCTTCCACGTAGACTTCACCGGCGCGGCGGAACAGGAACCGGCGATTCCCGGCCGCATCGGGCTCTCGGCCGCCCCCAACCCGTTTGGCGGCTCCACCACCTTCTACTTCAACTACCCCAATACGCGGCAGGCGACCATCAAGGTCTTCTCCAGCTCCGGCGAGCTCGTCCGCAACCTGGAGATGTCACCGGTCCCGACCCTCGGATTCCAGGCCCACTGGGATGGCAGAGACGAATCAGGCCAGCCGGTGCCGGACGGCACCTACCTCTACCGCGTAGAAAGCGGCGGGTACATCGAGACGCGCAAAGTGACTCTGACGAGGTAGGAAGTGATCCAGTGGTCCAGTGATCGAGTGCAGGATCGTCACTTGGTGTTCCCTAACTGGTCACTTCCTGCCGCATGCACCTGGTCAGTTGAGCCCGCGAGAGCGCTGGCAGCAAGGAGTTGACCCAACATGGAACTAAGGCCAATAGCAATCGAACGTCCCGATGATACAAACGTCATCATCGGCCAGGCACACTTCATCAAAACAGTGGAAGACATCCATGAACTGATGGTAACCACGGTGCCGGGCGTGAAGTTCGGGTTGGCCTTCAACGAAGCATCCGGCCCATGCCTTGTCCGACACTCGGGCACCGACCCTGAACTGGAGAAGCTGGCCGTGAAGAACTCGCAGGCAATCGGCGCCGGACATACCTTCACCCTCATCCTGCGCGGAGCCTACCCCATCAACGTCCTGTCGCAGCTCAAGGCGCTCTCCGAGGTCTGCTCCATCTTCTGCGCCACGGCCAACCCGGTCGCGGTCGTGGTAGCCGAGACCACGAGCGGACGAGGCATCATGGGCGTGATTGACGGCGAGTCGCCTAAAGGCATCGAAGGCGACAAAGACATCGCCGACCGCAAAGCCTTCCTCCGCAAGATAGGCTACAAGCAGTAGAATCCACGCTCACCCTTCCCTCTCCACTGCAAAGGAGAGGGCTTGTTTTTCACCATCCGCTGTCCGCCAACCACCCCTTTCAGCCGGACGATCTTCAATCTCGAATCTAGATTCCTAAATGCCCTTGAATGCTCCCTTAGAAGCTCGTCAGAAAGCTCGTTTCAGAGCTCGCCGGAAAGCACCTTAGAATGCATACTCAAGAGCTTACTCCATAGCATCTTCCATTGCTCAACTCAAAGCTCGTCACATCGCATCGCGCATCGCTCATCTCGAAGCTCAGCGCATTGCTTCTCACATCGCTCGCTGCAAGGCTCGGTCGAAAGCTCGCGTCAAAGCACCTCCGAAAGCTCAGTTCAAAGCTCATTTCAAGGCTTGTTTCATGGCTTCTTCGAACGCTCCTTCGAAGGCTGGCCCCCAGGCGACCCCTATATGCGGATTCTCCGCGGCCCGAAAGTGCTTAAATGACCGAGAGCAATTGAGTTACGCTCGATTGGCGAGTGTCACCAGACCCTCAGTTCTTTTTGTCCTTTCGGTGAACCCGGGGTCCCTCCGCTCATCGTTCCATGTCCCGGGTTTCGGCTCTTGGCCTTTGGCTTTTGCCTTTTGACCTAGTCCCCGTCGTCGCGTCCCAACTCCTTTCCGCTAGTGCATTTCTGATTTCTGGTCTCTGAATTCTGGTTTCTGCATTGTCCGGTTTTCTCTATCCCCTGGACGGCTGGGGGAGTTCCTGCCCCTTGTGCGGTCCTCGTTCCTGCACCAGCTGCAACCGCCCCAACAATGCCGGCAACAGCAGCCGCTTCTGCGTCTTAAACAGCCACCGCTCCGGCCCGATGAACGGCCTTCGCTCCGACGTCCGCAACAGCGACTGTTCACGGTACTGCACCTGCGCCCTGAACCGCACCCGGTCCCGGTATCGCAACGGCTGCCGGCCCTGGTGCCGCAACGACTCTCGTTTCTGCGCCGGTTCCCGGCCTCGGAATGGCACCAGATCAACCTACAGCAACGACCCTCGCTCCGGCTCCTGCTTCGGGCCAACCAGCAGCCCTCGTACCGGCCTCGGCCCGGCCATGTCAGGAACCTGCCGGGGCTCTGCAGATTAACAGGGCGGGCTTTCGCCCGCCCTTGACCTGTCTGCTGTCTACCGTCTGCTGTCTTCTTGCCGCTTACCTCGTCACTACCGCCTTCTTCACGTCCCGGAATCCCGGCGCGGCGAGATGACAGAAGTAGACGATCATCGCGTCCCTGCGCGCAAGGTCAATCCTCTAGCGTGTCCCTGGAACTGGACCCCGAAACCGACGTTGAACCGCCAAGAACGCCAAGGAAAAAGGAGAGAAGGACGTTCCTTGTCCGGACCCTCTTTGTGTCTTTGTGCCTTGGTGGTGAGTTCCTGTTTCGGTTCTGGAGCCGGGAATGGCACTTGACGCTCGGTAGTGTTCTGCTAGACTGAAGCATGAGTCCCCGAGTCCAACTCGATCGCGAGAAGCTGGCCGAGTTCTGCCGGCGTAACCACATCCGGAAACTCTCGCTGTTCGGGTCAGTGCTCACCGACCGTTTCGGCCCCGACAGCGACATAGATCTCCTCGTGGAGTTCGAGCCGCACAACGGTCCCGGCTATTTCGGCCTGGCACGGATGGAGCGGGAGCTTTCCGAGTTGGTCGGCCGCAAGGTTGACCTCAGGACACCTGCCGAACTCAGCCGATACTTCCGGGACGAGGTCTGTGCCGGTGCCCAGGTACAGTATTCCGCGGCCTGACGCAATCCGTCTGCGCCACATGCTCGACGCCGCCCGTGAGGCGCTGGAGTTCGTTCGGGGCAAGACCGAAGACAACATCGGCGAAGACCGCATGCTTGTTCTCGGCCTCGTCAAGGAAATCGAGATCATCGGCGAGGCTGCCGGGAAGGTGTCCGAACCCACCCGCCGTCATTTGTCGCAGATACCGTGGCAGGACGTAATTGACATGCGGAATCGCCTGATACACGTCTACTTCGACATCGACGTCGGCGTGGTCTGGGACACAGTGTCCAAGGACCTCCGACCGTTGATTGCCGTTCTTGAGAGGGCACTGGCGCACACCCGGCTCTCCAGCCTGCCCCATAGTTGACACCTCCGCTGCCGCCGCTAGAGTGTCCCATCGGAGGACGAATGACCAGAACCGACATCCTTGAGGAGATCAACAAGCTGCCGGCTGACGAGCGACTCGGCATCGTCGAGTTAGCACTGCGTCAGTTGCGCGAGCAGTTCCTGGCAGGTCGGCTCGATGTGAACGCCGAGCGCCGGGAACGCCTGAGCATGGCGGCCGACTCGCTCAAGTCTGCCTACGAGACTGACGCCGAGCTCACTATATTCACGACCCTTGACCGCGACGACTTCCATGTTCCGCGGTGAAGTCTGGCTGATAAACCTCGACCCGACCATCGGGTCGGAAATCCGCAAGACACGTCCGGCCGTAATTGTGAATGACGACAGCGTGGGAACGCTGCCGCTCAAAGTGATCGTGCCCATCACCGAATGGAAGGAACGGTACGCCATCGCCCCCTGGCTGGTCCGGATCCCGCCATCGTCGGACAACGGGCTCGACAAGGAATCGACGGCCGACGCCTTCCAGGTGCGATCCGTGTCTCAGCAGCGGTTCGTCCGCCTACTCGGCAAGCTGGCCGGTCCGCAGATGACAGAAATAGCTCGATCCTTGGCCGCTGTGCTCGCCATCGAGCAGTAGGCCCCGCAGCCCTCCGCAGTCCGTAGACCCCGCTTCTCCGTCTTAGACTCAGGGGCGGGCTTTCGCCCGCCCCTGCCCTGTCTACTGTCTACTGTCGCCTGCCTACTTGCCGCTCACCTCGCCACCACCGCCTTCTTCACGTCCCGGAACCCCGGCGCGTCGAGATTGTGCACGTAGCCCGCAGGCGGACCTCCTTTTCCCGTCTCTTTCGCCTGCTGAAAAGAGGCGGCGCGGGTCGCCCCGCGCCGCCACAGGAGTTGCATCAGCTATCTGCTTATTATCAGCTTCCTCCCGGCCTTGTAGTCGCCAGCCTTCATCGTACAGAAGTAGATGCCGTTCGACGACACGCGACCGCGGTCGTCCCGTCCATCCCAGGTCAGAGTGTAGACTCCGGCGGGTCGCTCCGAGTCCAGAATCGTCTTTACTTTTCTGCCTGACGCGTCGTACATCTTCACAGTGACATGCGTCGGCCGCGGTATCTGGAACCGCAGCATTGTCCGGCCTCGGCTCGGACAAGGCGCAGCGTCATAGAGCATCGCCTTCATCGGAATCGGCTGGGTCAGTGCCATGACGCCTTCCCTCTGAATTCGGCGCGTGCTGAAAGCGTATAGCCTCAGTCCAGCGAGCGCCACTCGCTCTCCTGAGAGCCGGACCAGGCTGAACGGCAGGGTCGTGCCATTCTCGTAGCATCGCCTCGGGATAACGAGCCGCACGGTATCCGGTCTTCCCGGCCCGAATCGCAAGCGGGCTATCTCCTCGCCCCGCGAGCGGATCGATTGTTCGGATACCTGGCCGGGCGGTGCGATGAACTCCGCGAGATAGCCGTAGCTGGGGTTGATGTACCTTATCAGGTAGTTCAGCGAATCCTGGCCATAGTCGAACCTCGCCGCGCCGCTTGAGTCGAGTCCGCAGCGGTTCACACAGAACGGAGATGCTGCGGCATGCCCACAGACCACGTTGTGCGAGGGCGACATCCGCCACGAAGCCGCCTGCCCTCCCTGCAAGTCCAATCTGCGGAACCTGATGCTGTAAAGCGACGTGCCGACATTCTCCGTCCAGATACCGTAGATTGCATCCACCACCGGCACAGAGTCAATCAGTTCGGCTCGGACATCCATGTTGAGGTACTTAGAACTCACATTCGGTGACTCGCTCAGATTGCACGTGAGCGTGCACGTTTTGGCCCACACGTCGTCGACGCTGCTGGCGTCCCACTGCTGCCATCCCAAGGTGTTCGCCTTCGAGTACACGGGGTAGTCCCCGCTCGTTGAAGCTATGCTCGTTGCGTTCCATGTGCCACCGCTGACGGGACGACTGGCCATCTGAAGCTGGCCGGACCGCGAGTGGCGCCAAACGAGGTAGAAATTGTCGCCGTATACCGTGATGAAGGGATGGATAGCAGAGTCGGCGACTTTCACGTAGCTCGGTGGTGTTCCATTACTGAACGTGGCGCACATGGCACAGTTGGCTCGCTGCCAGGCCACGCAGATTGGACCGTCCGGCGCACACGCGACGCTGACGAAACTATCTATGGACATGGCCGTCGTCTCAGCGATCGAAGACGAAGTGCCTCCAAGTGTATCCACCTTGACCAGCACGATCTTCGCCTTCCGTCTTCCCGCGTCGAAACTGGGAAAGGCGCAGTACGGATAGCTGGACGGAATGGCTGCCTGCACTCGGTCGACGGCCGGAGGCGTGGAACTGGCCGTGTTCAGCGTCATGGCCGTCCAAGTGCTATCGGTGCGCATCATCTTGCAGAGTATCCCGTTATTGCTGTAGACAATCGTCGGCAAGCCGGCAGCGTCGAGCGCGACGCTTGGGTAGTCGCCCTGGTCTATGGAAGTCGGAGTGCTCCACGTCTCGCCGCCGTCGTGCGAATAGGCGTACTTGATGGAGTCTCCCGCGTCATAGACGACGTGAACGCCCAAGCCATCAGGCTGGATGACGAGTTTCCTGCCGCTATTCGGCCAACTCGCGAGCGAATTCGACGTGGGCGGGAACTGATACCAAGGAAGCATAACCGACCCGGACACGAGAGTGTAGGGGCCAACTCCTTGAGTCGAGCTGGCTGAAGCAAACACACGCAGGCGGCTACCTGCGCAACCCTCAGGATAGCAGAGGTAGTAGTTTGAAGTGAATACAGTATCCTTGAACCAACAAGCGGACTGTGTTCTCAGCGCGTACTGGATGTTCCCACGGGACTCAGGATAGTACTCGTAGACCAGCATAGGCAGGTTCAGCGGGTTGGCAACGAACTTGGGATGAGTGTAACTCAAGTCAACGCCACTGTCGGTCACGGTCTCCTTGCCCGGACTGGGTGCGTACCCAGACGTCCCCCTGATGAGCCGGCCAAACTCCAGCGAGTCACCACCATTCACCCAAGCCAGAAGCACGTTTGAATCATTCTCAAGCGTCGCCGTGAGGCCGTAGACGAGGCCGCTATGCAGGTCTGTGTCACTGAAGCTGCTCTGACCAGCATCCATGTAGGAGATTCGAATGATGCTGTCATCCTCGGACCCGGCGTAAGCAGAGATGACCACTCTTCGGCCGGTTGTGTCCACAAGCATCGTCGGACTGTTTGCGTTCGAATACGGCTCGATGCTGTCCAGTACGCCTACCCCCTCGCCTTTTGGATGTGCCTTAAGCAGGAATTGCGCGAAGTAAGTACCTGGGTGGCACGGAGACACCGAATCCTTCCCAGCATAGTTGAGCGCTGCGCATCCTGAATCATGCCTGATACCGAACGATGCAGCGGGCGGTGATAATTGTGGCGGGTTGCTGCTATTCGGGTAATTGAATCCGAATGTGAACGCCAAAGCGGGGCTGCTGTCATTGAACCATTGCCCGTACTGATTCCGAGATGACACGAAGTAGCTCATACTCCACGGGTTGCCCGACTGCACTCGCCACCAACAGCCTGGCCAGAGGATGTATGGATTCCCGGCACTGTCCAGTGCGATAGCCGGTGACGCTCCCTCGGCCGCGGCATACTCGTAGCAACCAAGATCGACGCGCTCGGGCAGGTCCCAAGTCTTTCCCCCATCGGACGAATGCACATACATGACGCCCTGCGACTCAGTGTAGTAAGTCATGTGTACATCGTTGCCTCGGATGGCGACCTTCTCCTGGTTGTTGAAAGCCGTGAGCGGGAGAGAATCGGAGGAAACGATGATGGCTACCTGCGCGTAGGGCGTTGTATCCGATTTCCAGCTGTCCCTTTCAGCCCACACCCGATACCGATACGTGTCTCCGAAGGCGACGTTGACATCCTCGTAGTGAATGGTGTTGGGCGGCAGCAAGCCCACTGATGGAATGTACGTCGGCAATGAGTGATTCACAGTCTTCTCAATCCGATACCCGTACTCGTAGGAGGAATTGTCCGTCCAGTTCAGCTCAACGGCGAGCGGGCCCGGGGTAGAGTTGCTCAGCGTCGCGGTCAGGCCGGTAGGGGGAGCCAAGTCGTACAGTCTGAGAACGTATGGCCAGAAATCTTGTGCTCCTGTCAATGGATTCTCATCAGGCATCCGCGTGCGAGTTGGGTCCCCGCTCTTCAAACGCTGCTGATAGAGTTGGTTCGCAGTGAAGTTGGAATCGGCTTGGTAGGCGAGACCATAGTCAGAGTCAAACATGAGGGTCCCGTCGCCAGAAGAAGAGTTGTTGGCGTAGATGACGAAGGCCACCTGAGTAATGCCCTTCTGCAATTCAAAGCCAAGGGAATCGCGGCAAAGGAGGTATCGACAAGATTGGATTGTACGCTTCGCGAGGGTCTCGCACTGACCCGCGCGGTTCTTGCCCAGAACCTTGATAGTCACGAAGTCCGTGAAGGGTACGATGTCGTAGTGCAGATACGCGGCAGTGGGGTCGCCAAAGGGAATCTCAAATGGATAATAGAGCAGCGAGTTGCCGATTACGAAGCAGGCATTCGCAATACCCGGTTGCCGGAGGCTATCTCCTCCCAAGTACATGCCACCGACCAGACCGGCCTTGCGCGCCAGTCGATACACATCCGCTCCGGCCTGGTAGTGATAGTTCATAGAAGTCGCAAGGTAGTCGGGTCCCTGCTCCAGGTTCTGCTTCATTTCGTCGTATAGAGATGAAGCGACGTCTGCCTCATTGCGATACGTAGTCCGAAACCGAGGGTCGTAGCCCCCCTGCCCTCGGTAGGACCCCTGCCACTTGTCCAAGTAATGCTCCTGCCTCTGTAGGCTCGTCTCTAGCCCAGACGGCATCGATTCCCCGTACAGTTGGTGTATTCGCTCTACTTCATGTCGGTAGCTGTACAGCTCCGGCTGACTCTCGAAGTAGGTGTACCAAGGGTTACTCCCTACGCCGACTTCAGGCACGAAAGCCTGCAGCTCCAGTCGGATGATGAGGCGCAGCGCGAGTTCTGCCAGGAAACGGTAGGCAGGGTTGTAAGCCTTGAGGGCGTCGAGTACCCAACTGTCCAGGTAATCGGCGCTCAGATTCCCAACGTAACTATTGATATCTGAGAAAGTCCAGTTAGGGTGCGAGTAAATGCCGCCGGCGCTATTAGCGTCCAGATGGTCATAGCCTGCCAGGAAGAACCACGTGATAGCGTACCCGTGCAGATACGCCTTCAGCTTCCCGGGCGTAAGACCGTTCACATCGAAGTACGTGTTGGCGAGCTTGACAAAGCTGTCAATCGCGTAGAATCCTGTTGCTGTCTGCCATCCGGCCCAGTCTGGTGGGTCGTTGGTGTCATACTCGAACCAAAACTGCATGGGGTTCGGGCTTATTACGTACACCGTCTGGCCGCCTACTTCCCAATCGCATATCTTTGAATACAGGAGTGAGCTCATCGAGGTCCAGTCTGCCTGACTGTAGTACGTCGGCTCGAACAGATTGGATTGCGTCTCGGCATCAGCTAGAACCTCCCAGTCATCCTTGGCGTCCTGGGTCTCTGCTAGGTAGTCCGACCCCCAAAGGGACGGCTGCTGCATAACACCAGCTTGCAGGTCCTCCACGACGTGATAATAGGCGCCATAAATCAGACTCTTGGCAAATGGAGAGTAGTTGTGGGCTTTTGCATAATCTACCATTTCCTTCAGCTTGGCCAGATCGTAGTTGGGCGCATCGTTGTGCCAGTCGATACGATGGGTGCCCGAGTCGTTCATCACTGTGTCGTAAGTGGCATCCTGAATCTTCAGCGGGTCAACCAGCAGCCAGTTGAAGGGGGCATCGTGCAACCCCTCGATGACCTGCTTCGAGGCATCCAACCCGGTAGGATCTAGTAGATCTGGCAGCATTGTTCCAATAAGATAGAATTTCCTCACCGAGTGCTGATAACGCGCGGCATAAGAGCCGGTATCGTATGTGGCTGTCAAACAAGTATAGAAGCTGCTGTCGAAGTCGCGCCACACGTCGAAAGTCTTGCTTGCGATAAGTGCGTGCTCTATTCCGGAGTATCCGCACGCCACTGCGGACGTCGCCAGAATCAGGAGCAGCGCTCTCCTGTACAGACGGTCTGTCTTCACGTTTCCTCCTTTTCTTTGTCGGGCTCTATCTCAGAGACCTGACGACTGCTGCCGTCGTGGGCCCCAATTCAGATTACTTCTTCCACTTGATGCAGGCATAGTACACGTCAGGCCTGGCCGTGTAGAGAGTCCCTCGGCTATCCCAGACCACGTGGATGTTCCCGAGCCCGTCCGCAGCCGCACAGCAACGGCTGAAAGGGTTCAGTGTGTCTGACACCGTGACAACATCCCACCCGCCCGACTTGCGCGCTACTCTAAGCCCAGCCGGGACGCCACCCCAGACCGCAACTGGGCACCCATCCGCATCAATCGTCAGGCCCAACGGGTTCACAGTACGGCTCGGGCAGCTTGTGTCCAGGTCTGACCAACCAGTTCCCCATTTGTAACGCATGAGCCCCAGCCCGCTTCCAGCTACCAGCGTGGAGAAGCCCAAATAGCAGTTCGAATCTCCACATGCAAGAGCCGGAAGGGATTGCATCAGTCCTCTACCAGACACAAACTTTGAACTGGCCCACAGGCCATCTACTGGCTTCACGGAGTAGCAGAGAAAATCAGCCAGCGAATCTGCATCCACATTCCATGCTGCGTAACAGCGTCCCGCGGCGTCCACCGCCAGTTGGCCTTCGAAATAAGCCTTGTCCAGTACCTGTACCTGGGCCCAGGAGCTCTCCGGGGCCTTTGATGAGTAGCAGACCTCGTCCGATGACAAGTTCCAGAATAGCAAGTGAAGGCGACCGGCCCCATCAACTGCCAGCCGTGGCCTTGCGGAAACGCCTCTTGAGATTGTCTCAGCGACGGTCCATTGCGACCCAATCCGCGATTGGCAGACGATGACCCATCCTCCGACCTCTCCTCGCGCTACGAACTGCGACCATGCCAAGTGCAACGTCCCGTCGGGCCCGAATGCCGTCGATGGGTCGCGCGAAGGTTCAGAGGCCTTTGAAACATTGAAGGGTGCCGTCCATTCAGAACCTGGAGAGGCCTTCTCGACCAGCCACACGTTCTCTTGACCCGAGGCAGAGTCAGACCACGCAATCACAACGTGTCCATCCTTAGTACATGTAATGCAGGGACTCTGACTGAAGGAGGCATTATTGGAGATGTTCTCGATCTCAAAGCTCGGCTCGGGTGCGTGACATAGAGAACCTGTCGCCAAGAACGAAACGGCTGCAAGCATAAGCAAGCGCACGACGCCAACGCGGAGGCATTTCGCGAGCTTCCCAACCCCCGAACGGACAAGAATCATGTAGTTCATGGACTCAAGTTACTCGGTCTTGAATCACGGTCAACAGTTGTGGCACCGAATGGGGCAGCCAGATTCTGGGTGCACGTGGCAGTGCCATGTGAAACGAGGCAATCGAAGCTAACCAGTCTTCGCGAAACCACGCGGGAGTTTAGCCGACGGACCCGCCTCGCGTCAACGTGCCCTGTAAACTCGCGGGGAGGGGTTGAACCTATCGTAGAATCAGCACTTAGCCACCGACGTCAGGCAGGCTCACCCGTCTTTGGAGCTTACGGGCCGCAAGGGCCCCAGCACTGACGCTGTCGCGCACTAGAACATGAACGGCGGCCTGTAGGCCGCCGTTGTTCGACCTCTGACGATTCTCTAAATACTCCCGACTCTCCTCTCTCGATTCCCCTCGACTATCTCGTCACCACGACCTTCCGGACCGCTTGTGCTTGGGCTTCTCTCACAAAGTACACACCGGGTGCCAGACGGCTCACGTCATTCGCGCCGGCGTGCAGCACCGCGACATTCCGCCCCGATGCGTCCAGGAGTTCGGGCCGCAAGACGTTGGCTGTAAGCTGTTGGCCCATCATCAGCACTCCGCGCACGACTGTCGGCTCGCTCAGCACCGCTCGCACTTCGGCGTTCGGCGTTTCTTCCACGCCTCCACCGTAGTACTGGCATATCTGAAGACCGCGCGTATCGTCCGCTACGTAGATATAGCCTCCGCTAGCCGCTGCTCCAAAGGCCTGGCCTTGAGTGTTATAGTATCCCACCTGACTTGGGTGTGCCGGGTCAGCGACCGAGACAACACCCAAAGTCGGACCGCCTGTGCAGTACGCGTTGCCACCGTCCAGAACGATCTTTATGACACCTGGTGTGTTCAGGTGCCCGACTTCGGTCGGATGCGCCGGGTCTACGACCGAGACGACCCGCAGGCCGGCCCCATTGTCTGCAACGTACGCGTAGTCGCCGCTCACGGCCACTCCGTAGGGGTAGTCCGGCATGAATAACTGTCCGACCTCGACCGGGTGCGCCGGGTCCGAGATCGACATGACGCGCAGACCGAAAGTATCAACCACATAGGCGTAATTCCCCTGCACTGCCACGTCCTCGGCGCTGCCCGTCGTCGCGCAGTATCCTGCCTCGGCCGGGTGCGCCGGGTCTGAGATTGATATAACGCGCAGACCGGAACTGTCCCCGACGTAAGCGTAGCTACCGCTGACGGCTACGCCAAAAGCCCCATGAGTCTGGCAGTGGCCGACCTCGGTCGGGCTGGCCGGGTTAGAGACAGAGATGACATGCAGTCCTGATGAGAGGGCGGCCACGTAGGCGTAGCTGCCGCTCGCCGCGACCCAACCGGCCTGACTGGGCGTATCAACAGACCCAACCTCTGCGGGATGAGCAGGGTCGGCCACGGTGATGACTCGTAGCCCGGAGTTCCAGTCGGCAACGTAGGCGTAGCTGCCGGCCACGGCGACATCGGAGGCAGACCCCGGCGTATCGCAGTGACCGACCAGACGGACGCCAAGCGAGTCCGCCCGCGCCATGCCTACTAGCAGCAAGCTGAGCGCGAACATCAGTAGATTCCGAGAATGACGACTTACTTCGATCATGTCAGCCTCCTCTTTGCGTTACCATCTTGAAACCATTAGGATAACTTCCCGTGCCATTCCTGGTGAAGGTCTATTGCGGAACGGTCGCAAACGTAGCATGGTCGTTGCCATTAGTATAGTCTGTCTGTCCTAAAGTCAACAGGGATAGGTCGCCGTACATGCAATGAACCCACTCAGCCTACGGGCTGAAGTCCGTCGCCGGGCACTTCGTGCCGGCCGTCAAACAGGCCCGCCCACCTGAGGCAGACGGACCGAACTCGCCGGCCGCACGCTTCCTCGACCCTGCGGACGAAGACAAATGGACCGAACGGTTTGCCGGTCCTGAGGCACAACTCCAAAGCTGCCACGAATCTTTCATCCTCGGGTGACGTGAGAAAGGCGCGCCAGCCGGGAGGACTCGGAATCCGCTCGACGTGCGCCGACAGCAGTCCACGCGACAGAACTCCCGCATGCTCGGCTGCGCTGTTCAAAGCGCACGGATCGAAGGGCCCAATTGAATCAGTCCGTGCCGTAGCCAGGTCTACATAGCGTAGGACCTGCCCTGCGACCTCATCGGCAAATGGACAGGCGTTGTACGGGCCCTCCCAGAAGGGAGCCACCCGGTGATGAATCTCATTGAACCTGCGGACCAAGTTATGGTCGGCATTCATCAGTGCCAGACTGATATCATGCGGGTGCCTCGGGATCACGACGAGCAACACCCGGTCCGACATGATGTTGTATCCGCAGAGTTGTATGCCGTGCTTGTACAGGCTGGCATGGAGTGTAGCAAGAGCCAAGTAACGGTCATGGAACTCGAACGGGAATCGCAGGTCGTGCCGCACCCGCCGCTCCACAAGATGGAATATCCCCGGGACCTCGATACGAGAGACGTGGCTCATTGGCTAACTCATGCTGCTGCCGACCGAGACCTGTGCTTCACGGGTGCGGGCCGCAACCCTTTACGCGCTGACGAATCGCTCATCATGTCGCGGCCCGCACCCGTCGTATCCGGCTCGGTCGGTTCGAGGAGGCAGGGTACGAAACGAACGACGTTCATATGCCTTCGGTCAGGACGATAAGCCCGTCCCCGACATCACCCTTCACTCGCCGCTCCCAATCGCCATCACCGTGCCGCGGGCGAACAACTCAGACCCGCGACTGAAGCTGTTCACGCGAAACGCTGGGCAAGTCTTGGGGACAATCGCACCCTGCCCAATCGCACGTTTCATCGCAGTACCACCTTGAGCCTGGCTTGCTCCTTGCCCATATCGAGCAGCAGGAAGTAGGCCCCCGGGCTAAGCTGCGGACCTTTGCCGTCAGAGTTCCAGCTCAGTCTGTGGACTCCTGCCTGCTGCCGGCCGGCGTCGAGTACGCCGATCAACCTGCCGACCGCGTCGTGCAAAGTCGCACGAACGTGAGCTGATGCCGGGAGTTGGTACTCCACCTGGACGTCGTCATAGCGGCTTATGATGTGTGCTAGGCCAACTGCTCGACACGTCGTGCTGGTCTGACTGCCGTCCATCACAGACCCCGGTGGTTGAAGCCGGTAGAAACTGCTCCTTGGGTTCCCACTGTAGTCCGAACCAGCGATCAGGTAGATGTTCCTGTTGGTACCGTACACAAGGGAAGCGCCTGGTCCGAGTCTTGATGGAAACCGGGATCTGTAGCATGAATCCCGGCTCACCTGAGAGAAGTCCACCCAATGGGGCGAGTGCGCTGGGTCGAAGTAGTATGGGTCATCGGAAGTGTCCGACCCTCCGAATGCGGCCCACGGATAGAACCCGCTCGCTTCGGTCGCGTCGTGAGTGGTCAGAGACGTGCCGGGATTCTCGGGCAACGGCGCGGATTCGAGCGTGTCCCACTTGTTGCAGGATATGTCGTACCCGTAGAAGCCCGTCGCATTACCGCCGACGAGCGCGAGTATTGCCGCATGTCCGAGTATGTCCGCATCGTAAGCGGTAGCCGCACCTGTGCCGACACTCTGAGGCACGCCGGCAAGTTGTTGCCAGCCGCTGTTTACCTCGAAGCTATGTACGCTGCTCCACGACCAAAGGCCGCCCATGAGCGCGGCTGAACGCCAATAGTAAGACCCGTTGCTGAGGCTGAGACCGTTCTCCACGAATTCTTCATGCTCTGGAAGGCTCTTGAGTGTATCTATCACGGTGGTGTCGAAGCTGGGGTCTCTCGCGACCTGCAGCCGATACCGAGTCGTAATGGCGCTGCCCCACTGGAACAACGGCGTGCGATCCGCAATCTGAGCGCCGTCCGGCGGGTAGATGCCGCCTGAGGGCGTCTCGGGCAGCGAGGTCGGAATCGAATAGCGCCAGAAATCGGTGCCGCCACCCGACACGCAATAGAGCCACCCGGGTACCGGACATGTCTGTCCGTCGTAGCTGACATTCGGCTGATACGTTACGCACGCGCCGGAACCAAGGCTGAACGGGAGACCTTCGCTGTGCCAGGAATTGTCGTAGAGAGAGTACCAGTATAGATACGGGTCTCCGTCCTCATTCCCGATGGCGAACAGAACGCCGTCCTCTTGCCATTGGAACGTAAGGCCAGTGTGCTGCAAGGCATAATCGGGCGCGTCGCCGACCATGTGCCATGACCCGTCGCCGGGTTTGTAGTACCCGGCGTGAGTCTGGCCGTTGACTGCATCGGGGAACAGTCCCCAGACGCTGTCTTTGCCCCACGTAATGAGCGAGCCGGCTTCCTCGTCGGCACCGGCCGGGACGGAAGTCAGTCCCTGCCAGGCCAGCGCGGCGACCGCTGCGAGCATTACGCTGATTACTACCTTCCTTGCCATTGCGCGCCTCCTTTGTTCAAACCTCAGTGCCTTCTCGGTTCATATCTTGCCGGCCCAGACTTCCCGCACGGCTCTGGCCAGCGGGCCAAGCTCATAGGCATCGCCGCGGTATTCAACACAGGCGTAGCCATTACCGCCCGGCCGTTCGACGACGACGTCGAACAGGACGTCTCTGGGGCTTCCGCAGCGAGGTTCAAGCGCCAGCTCCCTGAAGATCGTGCCTAGAGCGACTAGCAGACGTTCTGCCGGACTGCCCAGCAAGTCGGCCCCAAGGAAAGCAACCAGCGGGACTTTGGGAGAAGGGGCCAGGGGCTGGGGGCGTCCTGGGTGAGTTTCCAGTTTCCAGTTTCCAGTTTCCAGTTGGTCATTGATCATTGGTACCCAGTCCCCTGATGGCGGGCCCTTCGTCGTGGAGATTGACCCTTTGCCAGGCTTCGCGTATGTACGGGGTGGCCGGATGATAGCGGAACTCGCTGGGATTGGCTGCCGTGGAGAAGTTGCCGGGAAGAAGAGCGATTGCGACCGGGACCCGACAACCGAGTTCCCGGGCCCTCGTGGCTACATCAATGAAGTCCTTAGTCTGAATCGACATGCTGTCTCAGGAAGCATGAAGTGTGCTAGCAACCGGCAAGTGGCGTAAGCTAGCTCCAATCAGGTAGATGCGCTATTTCGGGCTTGTGGAATGGATGAGAACTGCTGCCACTCATGGCAGTGACTGGCAGGGCAGATTTGCAGGTAAGCCGAGCTTATGCAAGAAGTTAGGGCATGACTGCCATGAATGTCAGTGAACTGCCATTTGTGGCAGTAATTCGGGCCACCATCACCCCTCCCTCTCCCTCAAGGGAGAGGAATAGAAAGGAGGGGGTAAGCCGGGGACTATTCCCCGAGGATGTCAGTCGGGATGGCTGGTGAGGTGGTGTTTGCGGAGCAGACGATAGAAGTGCCTCTCGCTGAAGCCTGTTAGCCTGATAGCCTCAGACGTATTCCCCTTTGCCTGTCTCAAGGCCTCAATCAGCATGGCTCTTTCAGACTCATCCGTCTTTGCGTGAACTCTGCTACGCAGACCCTCCGGCGAGTGCTCGGTAAATCCGGCTTGGCGCTGCCTGAACTCAGGCGGAAGGTCGGTGGTCTGAAGTTCATCGCCCTCGGAGATAATCACTGCCCTTTCGACCACGTGCTGAAGTTGACGGACGTTGCCGGGCCAGGGGAACGCGGCAAAGAGAGCCAAGACCTCGTCGCTCGCGCCGTGGACCGGCCGGTCGTATTCCTGAGCCGCGCGGGCGATGAAGAACAGCGTCAGCACAGGAATGTCTTCCGGCCGCTCGCGCAAGGGCGGCACGACGAGTTGGACCGTGTTGAGCCGATAGAGCAGGTCACGTCGGAACAGGCCCTGGCGTTCGCGAAGTTCCAGGTCAATGTTCGTCGCCGCAACAACCCGAGCTTCTATCCGCGTATCCTTCGTTCCGCCGACGCGCACGACCGTCCTGCTGTCGATGGCCCGCAGCAGCTTTGCCTGCAAGTTCACAGCCATGTCTCCGATTTCGTCAAGGAAGATAGTCCCTTTGCCGGCCAGCTCGAACTTGCCCGGGCGCGCCACGACGCCGGTTGCCGCTCCTGCTTCAATCCCGAAGAACTCGGCTTCAAGCAGGCTTTCCGGGACGGCCGCACAGTTGACCGTCACAAAGGGAAGGTCGGCGCGAGGGCCCGACTCGTGCAGGGCGCGGGCGATGAGTTCCTTGCCCGTGCCGCTTTCGCCGCGTATCAGCACCGGAACGCGGGGAGCAGCCGTTCGCGTAACGAGGCCGAGCACGTTCAGCACGCTGGGGTTTCGACCAACAACGCCTTGGAAACGCAGCCCCGGAATCCGCTGCTGAGAGTCGGACTCGATGGCCCTGAGCTTCCCCAATTTCGCGAGCGCGGGCGCAAGCGTGCCGGCCAGAAGCTCCAGCGTTGCGGGACTGACGCGCGCCTCCAGAGACAGGGACCGCCTGAGCACGACGAGACCGACCACACCTTCGGCTTGTCTGACCGGCAGCAGCAGCTCAAGGTCGGTCTGATCCAGACCGGGGGCAGTTCCTCGTTCATCGTTCATCGTTCTGAGTTCATCGTTCAGCCGCGTAAGGTCCGGATTGCCGAGGGTCGCGACCGGCCTGCTGCCAACCAGCACGGCGCCCTGATTGAATCGCAGACTATCGCACAGCATCTTCAGAGCCTGCACGATGAACTGCTCGGGCGCCAGCCCAAGCGCGGTGATACCCAGCAGCGCCTGGAGCAGAGCGGTGTCGCGGTCGGTGCGCATCTCAATGCGGTAGAGCAGCCGACTCGCCTCTTGGCCTTCCGCTACAACGCCGAGCCGGCGGAACGTCCGGGCCGCGTCCTGCAGTACCGCCAGAGCCTCGTCCCACTGCCGAACTTCCAAGAACTGTCGGCCGCGCTGAAGTCGAGTGAGGGCAAGCTCGTATGTGTCACCGAGCGGTTTCAACGTAATCTCGGAGCGACTGAACAGCTCCAAAGCCTGGTCCGGGTCGTCGCGGGCAGCGGACAGGAGGGCGCGAACGCGCAACACGTCGCCCTGTTCTTTTGTCAATCTCAGGTCGACTGCGTGACGCTCAGCCTGATCCAGCAAGTCACCAGCAGCATCGAGCCGGCCCCGTGCCAATGCGAGCTCAGCCCGACGGCAGCAGACGGTAGCCAACAAGCAGCGATCTCCGGCGGCCTCGCACAGCCGCGCAGCATCGTTTAGAACTTCCTCTGCCTGAGCCAGGTCTCCATTGCGGAAATGGGTCCAGCCCAGGTCAGAGAAAGCTTCCCGATACACTTGACCGGAACGCTGCTTGCCGCGTTCTCCTTCAATGACAGCGCGGAACATGAGTACGGCAGTTTCGTAGTCAGACCGCTTGAGCGACAACTCGCCGAGCGCCATTCGAGCCGAAGCCAGCGGGTCAGCGAATTCATGCTCCTCGCAAAGGGCGATTGACCGGTGAAAGCTCTGGGTCGCCTCGGTCCAGCGGCCCATAGCGGCAAGAGTCCAGCCGATGTTGTACAAGCTCATGGCCCGGCCACGCGCGTATCCGGCTTTAGTGTTCGCTGTCAGGCACTGCTGGTAGCAAGCGAGCGCCTCTCCAAATTCGCCCTGCAGACCAAAGACGCCGCCGAGCTCATTCAGCGCAATCCGTTCTCCCTGCTCGGACTCGATTTCTCGGGAGGCCTCCAGGAGCTGCTTGAAGTAATCGAGGGCAGACTGAAGCTCGCCGTGCTCGCGGTGGATAATGCCGAGGAGGTTGAGTCCGCTGGCACGCACGCGACGGTCGGCGGTTGCATCCGCGACTTGGAACACTGTCTCGGCACAGCGCGCCGCGCCATCGAGGTCGCCGGCGCGGCGGAGCAGTTCGCCGAGCATGTACGCGGCCCTGCCCTTTTCCTTGAGGCGGGCGGCGGCATCGGCTTCGGCCAGAACCTGTTCCAGCAAGGGTCTGGCCTCCACCGGGTCGCTGAGCCAGAGCGCCTCGGCAAGGAGCAGAGCAGCCTCGACCCGTTCTGCCGGCGTCGTGGCCGCGGCCAACTGTGCGCGCAGCGCCCGTACCTTGTCCGGTGCGTCAGTTGTGCCACTCATGATGGAACAGTGGTCAGCATAGTCCTGACGTCCCCCAAGTCAAGCCTGCTCGGGGTCCTGACAGAGGAACCGCAAGTCTGCCGCGCAGGCCTCCGAAATCCCTCCTTTCCGCGCCACACGCTCCCCGGTCCGGACCGGAAACGACAGGGGCGGCCTTGCGGCCGCCCCGTGTCTGGCAGGAGTGGAGGCGTTATCCCGGTACGGAAATCCTTAGGTCGAGCGCATTCGGAAGTCCGATGTCACAAGCCGGAAGTAGGATAGGCCCTGACTTCTGAGTTCCGAATTCTGCGCTCTGAGTTCTGCACTTGTCCGGACTGCACTTTCGCCCGTTCCGCTGACCTGACGGAAGCGTGGGCCGGATGCGCGAGTTCCGGTCTGCCCGTCTGCATTCTGCACCACGCATTCGGAATCCTGGAGTCGTCCGAGTCTGCTCATGTCAGTCCAGTTGCCGGCGGAGGAAGGCCGGTACGTCCAGATTGTGCTTGTCAACCGCCATCGTGACTTCCTTGCCCATCGTCCGCTTGATGGACGGGAACAGGTCCATTTCGGCAAGCAGGTCGCTGACCTCGTCGACCTTGGGCAGCGGGTCGCTCAGGCCCGTGGCAATCATGGTGACCCTCATGCTGTCGCGCAGGTCTTTGCTGCGGGCCGCGCCCATCCGGACGTCGGCCTGGCCATTGGTCGCGTTGTAGACCGTGGTCGCAGCCTCGTCCACCTCTTTCAAAGTCATCGCGTCGTCGCCCGTGATGTTGAGCAGTATCTTGCGGGCGCTTTCCACCATCACGTCTTCGATCAGCGGGGATTGCAGGGCGCGATGGGCGGCTTCCGAGGCCCGGCCCGGGCCGGACGCGATGCCGACCGACATGATGGCGCCGCCGTGCTCCGACATCACCGCGCGCACGTCCGCGAAGTCGATGTTGATGAGCTGCTTGGTGATGACGACCTCGGCGATGCCACGGACCGCGTTGAGCAGTACGTCGTCGGCCAGCCGGAATGCCTCGAAGCACGGCTTCTCGCCGTATTCCGCCAGCACCCGCTGGTTCGGCAGCACGATGAGCGTGTCGACCTGCGGCCTGAGCGCCTCGATGCCCCGCAGTGCCCGCTGCTCGCGCTGTTTGCCTTCGAACTGGAACGGTTTGGTGACCACGGCCACGACCAGCGCTCCGCTCCGCCTTGCGACCTCGGCCATGACCGGCGCCGCGCCGGTCCCGGTGCCGCCGCCCTCGCCGACCGCGAGGAACACCATGTCGAAGCCGGACAGGGCCTCGCGGAGTTGTTCAATCGACTCATCCGCCGCCTGTTTGCCGATGTTCGGGTCACCGCCCGAGCCCAGGCCGCCGGTGAGTTGGGCGCCGAGCTGTATCTTGTTGGGCGAGAGCGACATCCCCAGCGCCTGCAGGTCGGTATTGACTGCGTGCAGCTCGACGCCGGATAGCCGGGCGTCGATCATGTGGTTTATCGCGTTGCATCCTGCTCCGCCGACGCCGAATACGCCGATCCGGGTCAGGCTCCTGTCTTCTCTTACCGGTTCGATCATGCAGTGCCTCCGTTAGCAGATTTGCGATTTCCGATTTGCGATTTGCGATTTCCCGACATGGACCTCCGTACCAACTGCCGGGCAACACGACAATCGTCACTCGTCATTCGTAACTCGACAATCACGAGAACCAGCCCCGGACTTCCTCGCCGACACCGGACCAGAATCCCGGTGCCGGAAACTGACTGGACGTCTTGCCTTCGACCCCGCAGCGAATCAGTCCGACGGCCGTGGCAAAGGCCGGGTCCTTGGTCACCTCGGGCGGCCCGCTCACGCGGTCCGGCCGTCCCAATCTCACCGGCATGCCGAGTATCTGCTCGGCAACCAGGTCGATTCCACTCAGGCTCGCGCCGCCACCGGTAATCACCGCGCCGGCCGAAAGCCCTTCGCCGAAGCCCGATTTCCTGACCTCGGCGTCACACAACGTAATAATCTCCTCGGCGCGCGGCTGGATGACCGAGGCCAGCAATCGGCGCGAGACCGGTTTGGGCCCGCGGCCCGACGCGTCCTCAACCGATATCGCCTCGTCCTTCTCAATCTGGGTCGCCATGGCCGCGCCGTATTTCCGCTTAAGCTCCTCGGCCTGGCTGAACGTCGTGCGCAGGCCGATGACGATATCCTTGGTGATGTTCGTCGCTCCCACCGGCAGCAACTTGGTGAAGCGAATCTCGCCGTCCCGGTAGATGGAAACGTCAGTGACGCCGCCCAGGTCAATCAGCACCACCCCGAGGTCTTTGTCCTCTTCGTCGCAGACCCCGTAGAGGCTGGCGATCGACTGGAGAACCAAGGCGCGGTTTCTCATTTCCAGCCGTTCCATGACGCGGTAGATGTTCTCGACCGCGGTCACCGCGCCTATGATGAGCAGGGCCTCGACCTCAAGCCTGACCCCGAACAGCCCGAGCGGGTTCCTTACGCCTTTCTGCCCGTCAACGATGAATTGGGTAGGAACCACGTGCAGTATCTGCTCGTCGTTGGGCAGCCGGACGGTCTGCGCCTGCTTGATGACGTCCTCCACGTCGCGCGGGCCGATGCCGCGCGCCGGCTTGCGTACCGGCACCGCCGCAGTTCCGGTCAGGTGCTTGATATGCTCGCCCGAGATGCCCACGAAGACCGGATACGACTTGAATTTCCCGCCTGCCATCGCTTCGCACTGCCGGGCTGCCGTCTCAACCGACTGCGCGGCCTTGTCGAGATTGACTACCACGCCGTGTTTGAACCCGTCGGGCGCGGCCGTGCCGTGGCCAACGATGTTCGTCTTTCCGGCATGGTCGGTCTCGGCCACAAGACAGGCAACCTTGGTGCTGCCGATGTCCACCGCCGCGGTCCGCCTCACTTTCGCCATACTACCTCCTCAGAAAGGGGTCCAGGGGTCAAGGAACCAAGGATTCGAGTGTTCTTCACTTGACCCCTTGAATCCTGGAGTCCTGGAATCCTCTCCTCAGCCCTGCCGCTACCTGCCATTCGCCACTCCGGTCTTGTTCTGGGAATTCTGCATTCTGAGTTCTGAATTCTGAATTCTGGTTTCTCCGGGTCCTGGAAGATACTGCACTTCCTCTTCGAGCAGAATCCCGGTCCGCTCTTCGACCGTCGCCTTCACAATCTGGGCCAGTTCGTAGACATCCGCGAACCGCGCCTTGCCGGTGTTCACCAGGAAGTTCGCGTGCTTCTCCGAGACCTTGGCGCCGCCGACGGTCTTGCCTTTCAACCCACACTCCTCAATCAACTTGCCTGCCGGAACCCGTCCCCCGTCTCCGGTCTCAGGATTCCTGAAGAACGACCCGGCCGATGGCTCCTTCGGGTGCTTCTCCCAACGCTGCTTCCTGATTTCCTGTGCGGACTCGCCCCGCGCCCCCCGCCCCCCGCCCCCCGCCAATGCCATCGTCACTTCTACCGCGACCAGGCCGCGGTCTATGATCGGCCGCCGATACTCTCGACGCAGTTGCGCACCGGTCAGCGTTTGCTCGTTACCGTCTAGGTCAATGGCAGTGACGCTGGAGAGTACGTCGCCCAGAGAACGTCCGAGCGCGCCGGCATTAGTGCGAAGTCCGCCCCCGACCGTTCCCGGGATACCGGCGAGAAACTCAGCCCCGACAAGGCCTTCACGCTCAGCGATGGTCGCCACCTCGTCAAGGTTAGCACCAGCGCCGCAGACCAAGGATAGGGGTTGGGGATTAGGGTCTGGGGATTGGGGTTCGGACCCTAGCCCCTCGCCCCTAGCCCCTGGCCCCTTCATCTTTGCCAGCTCGCCGCCGAGCGTTATCACAACCCCGCGCAGGCCCTGATCGGACACGAGCACGTTGGACCCCCGGCCCAGCAGCCACATCCGGACTCCGGTATCGCGGCACACCTGAACCACACGCGCGAGCGCCTGCCGGTCGTCAACGCGGACCCATGCGTCGGCCAGGCCGCCGATGCGGAAGCTCGTGTGCTGAGCCAGCGGCTCAGCGAACTTGAGCTCCGCCGCGCAGCCGGCTAGAGCTTCGCCAAGATTTCGTCGCCAATCGAGCATATGTTTCCTGCTCCGGCAATCAGGACCACGTCGCCTTTGCGCAGCCTGTCGGTGAGCACACCGGGGATGTCGGCCATGTCGGGGACATAGCTCCAGCCCGCAAGCCTCCAGCCTCCAGCCGGGACTCCGGACTCCGAAGCTTGTGGCTTGTGGTCTGATGCCGCTTCTACTGCCCTAAGAATCAGGGTCGCGTCCACTCCCGGGATCTCGGGCTCGGACGCCGCGTATATCTTCGTCAGGATGAGTTCGTCAGCCGCGGCAAAGCACGTTCCGAACTCTTCGGCCAGCGCCCTGGTCCTCGTGTACCGGTGGGGCTGGAACACAATCAGGATGCGCCGGTCGGGAAATGCGTGGCGCAGTGCTTCGAGGGTAACCCTGACCTCGGTTGGATGGTGTCCGTAGTCGTCGTACACCATGATCCCGTTCTTCTCCCCAAGCTTCTCAAGGCGGCGATGAACTCCGGAGAAGACGGCCAACGCCTGCGCCATTGCGTCAAAACCAATGCCGAGTTCGGTGCCGGTCGCGAGCGCCGCGAGGGCGTTCGCGACGTTGTGCGCACCGGGCACCGGCAGGTTGAATCGGCCAACCTCTTTGCCAGCATAGAGCAGCGTGAAAGCGCTTGAGAATCCGTACAACTGGACATCCTTCACGCGAAAGTCCCATCCCCCGTCGCCCGGCCCGCGCCCCTCGATTCCGTACGTCACGACTCTCCGCTTGGCCCGGTTCCTTATCGACCGGACCGCGGGCGAATCCATGCAGAGCACGACCGCGCCGTAAAACGGAACCCGGTTCACGAACCTAGTGAACTCCCGCTTCATGTCGGCCAGGTCATGGTAGACGTCCAGATGTTCGCGCTCGATGTTGGTCACGACTGCGATGGTCGGGTAGAGGGCAAGGAACGAACGGTCGCTCTCGTCCGCCTCGGCGACGAGGTACTCGGACTGCCCGAGCCTTGCCCCGGCATCGGCCCCCATGACGCGGCCGCCGATGACGCTCGTCGGGTCGAGCCCGCCACGCTCCATCAGGTGCGCGACCATCGAAGTGACAGTCGTCTTACCGTGACTGCCGGATACGGCCACCGAGAACTTCATGCGCATCAGCTCGGCCAGCATCTCCGCCCGGCGGATGACCGGGATCTCCCTGGCGCGCGCGGCCTCCAGCTCCGGATTGTCGGACCGGACGGCCGAAGAGTAGACCACGACCTGGGCGTCGGCGCAGTTCGCGGCGTCGTGACCTGTTGCAACCCGGATCCCGGCTTCGGCGAGCCGGTGCGTCGTGTCACTCTCTTTCACATCGGAGCCCGTCACCTCGAAGCCCATGTTCCGGAGAACGAGCGCGATGCCGGACATCCCGATACCGCCGATGCCAACGAAGTGGACTCGCTTCAGGCGGCCGAACATCACCGTTCCTCGTTCATCGTTGTTCGTTCATCGTTCACCGCGTCTGTGCGTCCCCGGGTCTCGGCGCTTCTCTTTCCTGGGGCCGGGGATCGGGGGCCCTAGTCCCCAGTCCCTCGTCCCCAGTCCCTAGTCCCAGCTCCTCTGCTACTTTGCGGGCTATCGCCGATGCCGCGTCGGGCCTGGCGACGGAACGCGCTGCCGCCTCCATCCGGCGGCGACGGGGCTCGTCTTCCATCAGGGCAAGGACCAAGCCGGTAAGCCCGGACAGGCGGCTCTGGTCCAGCACTGAGGCCGCCCCGACCGACGCCAGGTACTCAGCGTTCGCGTCCTGGTGACGGTCGGTGGCATGGGGGAATGGAATGAGTATGGCGGGTATGCCGAAGGCAACCAGCTCGGAAAGGACCACGCCGCCTGCCCGGGAAACCGCAATGGTCGCCCTCCGGTAGAGTTCCTCCGGATGGTTGGTGAACTCCACTATCTCGCAGTTCTTCGAATGGACGCGGGACCGGACGAAGTCGTAGTCGCGCCGGCCCGCAAGGATCATGAAATTCAGGTTGGTCAACGCCGCTGCCGCATCAATGGCGGCGGCATTGAGCGCCTGAGCCCCGAGGCTACCGCCGATGAAAAGCACGGTCCGGCCATCATCGCTCCGGATCCCCTGGTGGAAATCCCTCCGCAACGGATTCCCGGTCACGCTGCTGGCTCCCGGAAACGACTTCGCGCTGGGAAAGGCGAGGAAAGACTCGCGCGCCTTCGACGCGAAGAAGCTCGTCACCCGGCCGGGGATGCAGTTCTGTTCGAGGAGGAAGTAGGGCGTGCCGGCGAACTCGGTCGCCGCGAGCAGGGCGGCGGTCGCGAATCCACCCGTGGCCACGACTCCGGACGGCCCGACCCGGCGCAGCAGACGGATGGCCTGCATCAGTCCCTGACCGAGCCGCCAGACGGCCTGGGCCTTCCGGCCGACGCCCTTGCCGTAGAACCCGCCCGCGGCCAGTGGCTCGAAAGCGAAGCCGTGCTCATCCGCGACCCGGTTCTCAAGCTCTAATTCTCGCCCGGCCCACAGAACTTCGATTCCCAGGTCCCTCATCTCGATGGCAAGGGCAAGCGCCGGAAACACGTGGCCGCCTGTGCCGCCCGCGCCAAGTATGACCTTCAAGGAGATGCTCTACGCAACAGGCTGGACGCAGCACGCCGCGATGGAGCGTGGCGCACACTGTAATGCGCGTGGGACGTCGCTCCGGGGAGCTTCGCGCCGAATCCGCCAAACACCAGGACCTTGTGTCGGGCCGGGCTCGACTGCCGTCCGAAGCCGGCCGCCCGATAGCGCGACGCCGCAGGCATGTTCATGACTGTCCTCGACCGCTTGTACCGCGATATGTTCAGGAGCACGCCCGCCGCAAACAGGTTCGACAGCAGGGCCGAACCGCCGGACGATATGAAAGGCAACGGTTGGCCGGTCGTCGGAATAACTCCCAGGGTCACGGCAACGTGCACGATGGCGTAGAGGAATATTGCGAAAGTGATTCCCGAAGCGAGAAACTGGCCGAAGGGCGCGGAACTCTCGTTGCTGACCCTCATGCCGTACAGGAACAGGATCAGATAGAGCAGACAGACGGCCGCACTGCCGATGAACCCGAACTCCTCCCCTATTTCGGCAAAGATGAAGTCGTTGTACATCTTGGGCAGGAACTGGTACTTCTGTCGACCCTCGCCCAGGCCACGGCCGAAGGGACCTCCGGAACCGATGGCGATCAGCGATTGCTCCTGCTGGTGGTGTTTGCCGCTTGTGAACCGTTCCCAGCGATCGTGCGCGTAGGATATGAAGCTTATCGCACCGACAAAGAGCACTACCGCGGCCACGACGGTCAACAGCACGTGCCACCACCTCACACCGGCGATCACGAAGACCGCGAGGCTGACCACGGCGATGATGAAACTCGTTCCCACTGCCGGCTGGAGCAGAGTCAGCCCGACGACGCCGAACACCGCGGCACCGGGCACCAGCAACCCCCAGACCAGGCGTTTTTCGAGTCCCTTTCCCTTGGCCCAGTCGAAGTATCCGGCCAGCCACACCAGCAGTCCGTACTTGGCGAACTCGGCCGGCTGGAACGAGAACTTGTCGCCGCCGAGTGCGCGCTTGACGTCCTTGAACATGAGACCGGCCACGAGCGTGAGCATCAACATCGCCACCGACCCGAAGAGCAGCCACCACTTGACTCTCCGGTTCCAGGTCGTATAACGCAGCTTTGCACCAAGGAACAGGACCAGCAACCCCGCCGCTGCCCTCAGCACTTGAGAACTGAGAAAAGCAACTCCCTTGTGGCAGGTCGTCGCGTAGACGAGCGTCACGCCGATCAGGACCAGCGTGACGACCACGAAGAGCAGCGTCGAGTTGATCGGCCCGGACGGCCGTTCCGGGCTCCCCGATTCCAACCTGAAGTTAGTCAAGTTTGCTCACCTCCCTCCGGAACGCCTCACCCCTTGCCGCGAAGTCCTGGAACAGGTCGAAGCTGGCGAAACCCGGTGCGAACAGCACCTTGTCACCGGCCCGCGCCTTGGCCCGGGCGGCGACCACGGCTGACCCGAGATCAGGAAGCACGTCGTAACGCCGAAACCCGATGGCCTCCAGCTCGCGCGCGAGACGCGCGCTGCTCTCGCCGACCAGCAGGACCCAGCTCGCGTACTTCCTCATGGCCTTGACGTAGTCGTCCGTCGGCAGCGCTTTCTCTCTGCCGCCGGCAATGAGAATGACTCGACGGGGGACCGGGGACAGGGGACCGGCTCTCCGTCGTCCGTCCTCCGTCCGCCGTCCTCCGCCGAGGGCCACCGCCTCCAGCGAGCGGACGCCCGCGGCGGGGTTGGTCGTCATCGAGCTGTTGATATAGTCAACGCCCTTGAGTCGGCGGACATGCTCCAGCCGGTGCGGCAGACCGGCAAATGTCCTGAGCGCGCGCCGGATCGGAGGCAGGCGCACTCCGAGCAGCCGTACCGCGGCGATGGCGGCAAGGCAATTCTGGATGTTGTGCAGCCCCGGAAGCCTGACCTGCTGAATCGGCAGCACATCCCGGCCCCCGGTCCAGAGGCACCCGTCCGCCACGTAGGCGTCGGCGCTGCGCCGCCGCAGGGAGAAGAAACGCTTCTGCCCCTCCCCGCGGTTCCGCGCCGCGTAGACCAGCGGGTCATCGTGGTTGAGGACGGCGTAGTCACACCGGGTTTGCCGGTCGAGGATTCTGAACTTGCAGTCGGCGTAGCGACGGATTGTCCCGTGACGATTGAGGTGGTCGGCGCTTATGTTCAGGACCACCGCGACCTTCGGCTCCAGCCAGCGCGCTCTTTCGAGCTGGAAACTGGATGCTTCGACCACGTAGTAGTCTTTGGAGCCGGCCAGCAGCGCCGCAGACAGCGGCTGCCCCGGAGCCAGATTGCCACCGCAGAACACGCGCTTGCCTGCATTCTCAAGCATCAGTGCGATCAGGGCAGTCGTGGTCGACTTGCCGTTCGTCCCGGTGATGGCGACAATCGGCCCACCGACAAATCTGCTCGCGAGGTCGAGTTCGTCGACAATCGGAATCGCCCGCTCGCGCAGAACGCGAACCAGGTCATTCGCGTCGCTGATGCCGGGACTCACCACCGCCCAGTCGACGCGCGCCGCTTCCGGCCGCCGGGTCGTCGTCATGCCCGCCTTACGAAGACGCGACACCGGTTCTGAATCCAGTGCGGCCGGGTTCTCGTCGCTCCCGATGACCTTCGCCCCGACCTTGAGCAGGAATCGGGCAACCGACGTACCGGAGCGACCCAAGCCGACGACCAGAACCTTAGTACCACTCAAAGGGATCGAGGGATCAAGGGATCGAGGGATCAAGGGATCGAGTGCCGGGCACTTTGTCCCTCTATCACTTTGTCCCTTCATCCCTGCTCTGAACCTCGACCTCGACCTCTGCCTCATCTTATCTTCAGCGTCCCCAGCGCCGCCAACCCGAAGAGGACAGCAAGAATCATGAATCGAGTGACAACCTGCGGTTCCGACCAGCCCGCGAGCTCAAAGTGGTGATGAAGTGGGGCCATTCGGAACAGCCGCTTGCCCCCGGTGGCATGGAAATAGCCGATCTGCAGGAGTGTGGAGCCGGTCTCCATGACCAGTACGCCGCCGACTATCGGCAGCAGCATTTCGTGCTTGCAGAGTATTGCGGCGAGTCCGAGAATGCCGCCCAGCGGCAACGACCCGGTGTCGCCCATGAACACCTGCGCCGGCCAGGCGTTGAACCAGAGGAACCCGAGACAAGCCCCGACCATGGCCAGGCAGAAGACGGTCATCTCGCCGCCGGTCGGCACGAACATGATATTAAGGTACTGAGCGGTCTTGAAGTTCCCGGCGACGTAGCTGAGCACGGCGTAGCTGCCAAGAGCTACGGTCACAAGCCCGGCCGCCAGGCCATCCAGGCCGTCCGCCAGATTCACGGCATTTGACGCCGATACGATGACCAGCATCACAAACGGGATGTAGAACCACCCATACTGCACGACGATGTTCTTGAAGAGCAGCACGTTCGTCGTCGAGCGGTTGGCCGGGTCTACAGGGATGAAGTAGAGCACGGCTCCGACGAAGAACGCGAGCGAAAACTGACCCACCAGCTTCACCGTCTTGCTCAAGCCGCGCGGCTTCCGCAGCTTGACCTTGACGTAGTCGTCGACGAATCCAAGCAGACCAAGCCAGGTCACGACCAGCAGACCCAGTTGTATCTGCCGGTTCCTGAGGTCGGCCAGCAGGAGCACCGAGACAATCCCCGCCGCCAGTATGAGAAGGCCGCCCATCGTCGGTGTACCGGCCTTGCCCTTGTGTCGCTCCGGCACTTCGTCGCGGATGTTCTGGCCGATGTTGAGCCGCCGCACCATCCGGATGAGCGGCTGCCCGAGCAGGAGGACGAGCATGATGGCCAGCCCGCCGGCAGCAGCCGCCCGGAACGTTATGTACCTTACGATGTGGAGCGGACCGAATGACCCGCGCAACGACATCAGCAGAGAGTAGAGCACCTAGGCTGTACCTCGCAATAGATCGAGGATCGTCTCGCGGTCGTCGAAATGCCTGCGCTCGGTGCCGACAATCTGATAGTCCTCGTGTCCCTTGCCGGCCACGACGACCGCGTCGTGCGGCTTCGCTTCGACCAGAGCGCGACGGATCGCCTCTCGCCGGTCCGGTTCCACGACTCTGGGCGCCGTACCCATCCCCCGCAGAATCTCGTCGATGATTGCCTGTGGTGACTCGCCGCGGGGGTTGTCGGACGTGACGACCGGCACGTCGGCGAGTTGGACTGCCGCCTCGCCCATCAGCGGCCGCTTGCCCCGGTCGCGGTCGCCGCCGCACCCGAACACCACGATAACCCGGCCGGTGGTGAATTCCCTGACCGTCGAGAGTACGCGGCGCAGGGCGTCGGGCGTATGAGCGAAGTCCACGTAAACCCGGAATGGCTGCCCCGCATCCACCGGTTCGAGACGGCCCGGAACGGCCGCAAGTGACTCTGCCCCCGCCGACATTGTCTCCGGGGTCCAGCCGAGGGCCTTGCCGGTGGCGACGGCAGCCAGCAGGTTGGACAGGTTGTGCCGGCCGAGGAGCTTGAGTCGCACCGGCCAGACATGGCCGTCGATACTCACCTCGCAATCGAGTCCGTCCGGTCGCACGCCACTGACCCTGCCCCATACGTCCGGTACCGGCTCTAGGTCCGGTCTCGTCCCGTAGGTAATAACGCGGGCTCGGGTCTGGTGCGGGATGTCTCGTCCCAGCGCGTCATCGAGGTTGGTGACCGCGGCCGCGTTCGGCATCAACCCGGTGAAGAGCCTCATCTTTGCTTCACGGTATGCGTCCAGAGTGCGATGGAAGTCGAGGTGGTCCTGAGTCAGGTTCGTGAACGCGCCGACCTTGAAGTCCAGGTCAAACACACGGTCGAGCGCCAGCGAATGTGATGACACCTCGGCGATGCAGAGCGGAATCTGCCGCTCAGCCAGCCGGGCGAGCAGTCGCACGAAATCGAGGCTCTCCGGTGTCGTCTGTCCGGCCTTCAGCGTGTCGCTGCCGTCCCAATACTCGATTGTCCCGACGAATCCCGGTTCGATGCCCGCCTGCCTCGCCATCGCCCGCAGCATGAAAGCGGTCGTCGTCTTACCGTTGGTCCCGGTGATGCCGACCAGGTTCAGCTTCCGGGCCGGGAAGTCGTAGAACCGGTTCGCCACCTGGGCGAGGAAACGTCGTGGGCTCTTGGTCTGGATTACCGCGACCCAGTTCCTGCGCACGCTGTTGACGTCGGCTGTGGCAACAGCGACCGCACCGCGGTTAACCGCCTCGTCGATGTATTCCTGCCCCGAGACCTTGAACCCTTCAATCGCAACAAACAGGTAGCCCGGCTTCACCGCGGCCGAGTGGTAGGCAAGTCCCTTGATCTCCATTGCCGAGTTGCCCTGCACCGTGCACGGAACGCCCTTGGTCAGGTCGATGATGCGTTTCATCGGTTGCTCCCCGCGGCAAGCTGGAAGCCGCAAACCCCATGCCCCGGAGTCCGGCTTGAAGCTTGAAGATCGAGGCCCGAAGCCCTGCTCCTCATCCGCTCGAGTAGAATCAGGCTCTCCCCAATCTGCTTGAAGACCGGGCACGCCGCGGTTCCGGCAAATCGCTCGGTCTTCGGTTCGTCAATCAGCACCGCAATCACGTACCGGGGCCGTTCCTTGGGAAAGAAACCGATGAATGTCATTCGGGACTTGGTCTTGGAGTAGCCGCCACCCGGCTCCACCTTCTGAGCGGTACCGGTCTTGCCGCAAACCGACACGCCGTCGATCTGTGCCAGCACCCCGGTCCCCTCGGTGACTACGCGTTCGAGAATATCCTTCATCCGGCGAGCCGTCTCCGGCCGGAGCGCTTGTCGCAGCCGGGCCGGGCCGAACTGCTGCACGATCCGTCCCGATGAAGCCCGAGGTCCGAGGAACGGGATCTGAAATGCGGCGCTGGAAGTTCCGGGCTGCCGAACCGACTCGATAAGATAAGGGCGAAGGTAGGTGCCATCATTCGCCACACACAGGTATGCCGCTGCCAGTTGCAGCAAGGTGACGGTCACGCCTTGACCGAAGACCACATTCGCGAAACGGAGCGTACTAAGTCGCTGCGGCGGGTCGATCCAGCCGCTTCCCTCGTTGGGTAGACCGATGCCCACCGAGTTGCCGAACCCGAACGCCCGCGCCAGTTCGTAGTACTTACCCGGGTTGAGCTGCATCGACAAGAGTGCGCAGCCCGGGTTCGATGACTCTATGAACAGACCGGAGAAGTCGAGAATACCGTGCCTGTGGGCGTCATGGATCTTGTACTTGCCGATCTGGATGAACCCGGAGGACACGTCAAACGTCTCGCGCGTCAACCGGTCCGCATCCGGACTCTCGAGCGCCGTAGCGCAGACGACAATTTTGAAAGAAGACCCCGGTTCGAACTGGTCTGAAATGGCCGCGGACTTGTACGATTCCCTGGGGAAAGCCTCGAAGCGATTCGGGTCATAACCGGGGTAGTCGGCCAGAGCCAGAATCGACCCCTTGGTTGCATCCAGCACTATCGCCGAGCCGCGCAGCGCCCCGCACTCCTGCACGCGTCGTTCCAGGGCGTCGTAGCAGATGTGCTGCACGTCGAGGTCCAGTGTCAGATTGATGTCCAGACCGGCGGTCGGCAACTTCGCCGGGAAGCTGGGATACGGAAACGCCCGGCCGATCGCGTCCTTCTGAAGCAGGACCCAGCCGTCGCTGCCGCGCAGCACCGAGTCGTACTCGAACTCCAGACCGGCAAGCCCGCAGGTATCGCCGGTGAAGCCGACGACGTTCGCGCACAGCTCGCCATGCGGGTATGCCCGGACATGCTCGTCGTCAACATACGTACAATTCCCGAATTGCCGCTGGATCAGCACCCGCCGCAACGAATCTCCGATGGCGTAGTCGACGTGACGCATGAACGAGAACAGGCACCTGCTTCCGTAAAGGTCCCTAGCTATGGCGCCGCGCTCGGCCAGACCGAATCCGGCCAGGATCCCGGCCAGGGTGTCCTTGTCACGCGCCCACTGCGGCAGAATTCGAATGGAGCAACTGGAACGGTTGTACGTCAACGGCCTGCCTGCCGCATCGAAGACCCGGCCCCGCGCAGCATGCACGGCGAGAGTCTCGCTCTGCTGCCCGGCGGCCTCTCGCTCGTAAGACTTCCAGCGCCCAAGTTGAACGTAACCCAACAGGACAAGCAGGCCGATCCAGACCGCTATCGCCGCGGCAACCAGCACCTTCGTCCGACTAATGGGTTGGTGCATCAATCCCTTGCTTTGCCAGCGCGACGGCTTGCCCCGCCGCAGGATTCGGCCAACCTGCCGGTGCCGGCGGGCGCCCCTGTGCAACCCAGAGCGACTCCATTCTCACGAACCCGGACAGCCGAACGATGTCGGCATTGACCTCGTCGAGTCTCTCCGATAGGAGTTGTCGCCGTGTTTCAAGTCGAGACAGGTTGCGCGTCAACCTCATGCTGTAGCTATGCTGGTAAAGGTACGCTACCGCCAGCGCGCACAGCACAAACACCAGCAACATACGCCTGGCCATGCTCACGCGACCACCTCCGCGGCCCGGAGCCGCGCCGACCGCGAACGGGGATTGCCCGCCACTTCATCGGGCTGCGGCCGGACCGGCTTCGGCGTCAAGATGCGCAGCCTGCCGGAAATCCTTCCCGCCCGCAGGAACTGCTTCACTTCCTTGTCCTCAAGCGAATGATACGAAAGCGCGACCAGCCTGCCGGACGGAACCAGTACCTCCAGCGCTCCGGCCAGCCCGCGCCTGATGTTTTCGATCTCGTGATTAGTCACTATTCGAAGCGCCTGGAAAACCCGCGCCAGCGCCTTGCGGGCGAACCGCGCCGGGACCGCATCCCGCACCGCCCGAGCCAGGTCTCCGGTCGTCCGCAGCTCGCGCCGTCGCTCATGAATCACGCGCGCGACACGACCGCTCATCGGCTCCTGGCCGAATGCCCGGAACCAGTCCCGTAAGGTCAACTCGGATGACCGGTGTATGATGTCCAAGGCCGTGGGCATCTCGGCGGTCTGGTCGAACCTCATGTCAATCGGGCCGTCAGCTTCTATGGCGAACCCCCTGGGTCCGGACGTAAGCTGGAACAGGCTCGCGCCGAAGTCGAACAGGACTCCGGTCACAGGCCCGAGGCCCAGCTCGCGCACAAGCGCGGGCAAGTCTGCGTAATTTGCATGAACTAACTCCACATTGCGGAAGCTACTGAGTTGCCCTCTCGCCGAGGCTATCGCCTCGGTGTCGCAGTCTATTCCTAACAGGCCGCGGGACCACCGGTCCGACCCGACCGGCTGGTCGCCCGCGTTGACGGCCGGCTCGTCGTTGCCGGCACGTCTCGTTCCGCTGTCTGTTCCCTCGGAACCCGCGGCGAGCGCATCGAGAATCGCCCGGGCGTGGCCGCCTCCACCGAGACAGGCGTCCACGATGACGCCGCTGACCGGCCTAAGGTACTGGAGTACCTCACGACTCAGTACCGGCTGGTGGTACACCGCGCTGATCCTGCCCGCCGCGTTCCACGGCCTTCTCCTCGACCGCCTGCCTGCCGTCAAGTCTGACCATCAGTTCGTCGTACAACGGCATGTTCTGAGCGACGAAATCATCAAATCGCTGGGGGTTCCAAATCTCGAAGAAAGAACCCTGACCTATGAACCGTGCCTCTGTCCCGATGCCCGCCATCTCCATCAGCGCCTTCGGCAACAGCACGCGCATCTGGCCATCGAGCTCTATCTCATTCGTGCCCGAGAACAACAACCGACGCAGAACCAGATCTTCCTTGTTGTAACGACCAAGATTCCTGAACCGCTGGGCGTACGACCGCCACTCAGGTCTTACGTGCGCCTCGATGCACCCGGTTGCTCCGCGCAGCAGGGCTATGTGGTCCTCGGTGCCGGTGGGGAAGTTGCGCCTGAAACTCGAGGGAATCGCGACCCGATTCTTGGTGTCTACCGCATGCGTGTAGTCACCAATGAAGAGAAAGTCGTAGTTATCGTCAGCCACTTTTTACCACTTATCTTGAATCAACCTTGAGTCTACATTTATCAGTTCCCCACGTCAAGCTAGAATTAACCCTGTGCGTCATCATAACAGGTTGAAACAGCGTTACTTAGTATTGTGTGGTTAGATTCAGGCCACGACTCGCGGTAAGGGGTGTGGAGGTAGAGCAAAAAGAGCCGATAGCTGCGCCTTCCGCACATCTTGACAGATTCTCTCGTCCTGGCCGCACATCAAACCAGGACTCTCAGGCACGAGTCCGAAAGGTCCGGCGGAGATCGAGATCGAACGCCCCTGGGTGACGCGGGCGCCGGGGTGATTCTGGTGACACTCCGCCTCTATTGACCGGAATCTCGTCAATGCACGAGCTCGCCGCTGCGTTGGCTCTGCTCAGGCATCTACATGGCCACACTCGACGCCGCGTAACAATCCGGCATTCCCAAGAATGTCAATGACGCTCGCTGAGTATCGCCCATCTATGCGGAGCCCGTCGACCGGCGCGAACACTTCCGCGGTCCCCTGAAGCCGGCCGCGACCAGACAGCAGGTTCGACTCGGCAAACTGCCAGGCATCCAGCCGGTCGCTCTGCTGCTGACAACCCCGCAAATGTGAACGCCGGTCTGACGCCGCTTCCCTGACTCCAGCCGGACCTGGGTTCATCCTCGCCGGAGGAAGTCGCTCGCAAAGGCATCTCGACATGTCGAATGAGCTTTCAGCCAGCCGCACATCTGAATACCGGATGACATTTGCCTCTGCCAATAGGTCAGCGTCTACTAGACCAATCGATAGACCATCATTCGGACTATATACTAGACAAATCACCGGCAGGTCATGTGGAACGTCTACCATAACGTGCAATGGAGGAACCCATACACTATCCATCGCACCAACATACAGTCATATCCCTGAACCGACAGCATGACGGACTGATAGACATACCAACGGATGTACCACTACTCCGTCGATTAGACCAACCTACAGTCATACCTCTAGCCCATCTCATAGACCGTCTACCATACCGTCTACTAGACCGTCCGGGGGACGGTCTACCAAATGCCAGTATCAGAGCTAATCTCAGCAATATTCTATGCTGTAAATATCGTATTTGCGTAAGATAAGTCACTAATACTGGCCAGTTACCGGACTTGATGTTGAGTCGGAAGGCCAACACGGCCATTGCGCGGCGCGGAATGTGGTGTATGATAGCTGTGGCTGACTTCGGTCTCGGCCGGCGGCTGCGGCTCGCACCGGACCGGAATCAGCAGCCCGAGATGAAAGGAGAATACAGATGCCGGATAAGATGAAGCGATTCACGAGTTGGAACGTGAAGTACAACACCGAGCGCATCAAAGCCACCCTCGATGAGATGCGGCCGGACATGCAGGCCAGATACCAGACGGCGATGACCGCCATGCTCGCCAATGATACCAAGGTCAAACAGGTCCTGAACGGCAAGTCGGTCAGTACGATCTTGTACGTCCCCTACCTGAGTTTCGGCCGGCAGCTTTGGAAGTACTCGCGCGAGCAGGATATCGACGGCCACAGCCTGCAGCTTGCGGCCGAGGTCCTGCGCAACAAATGGAAGGCCCGCGGCCTCGACGAAGACGTGCTCCTTGCGATCCAGCGGGAAGTCTGCAGCGTCCAGCCCGAGCCCTAGCGCCACCGGCCCGTCCGCAGGGACTCAAGCCGATCCTGCCCAGGAGTCGGCATCGTGTCCCGAAGCGGATTGCAAAGCCGGCTTGACCGCGGTCGGTGTTGAGGCTATATTGATACTGCACACATGAGGCGAAACATGAGCACAGTTGATGACACGGTCAAGTTGATAAGGGAGTTGCCCGACGATCTTCAGGCCGAGGTGGCCGACTTCGCTCGGTTCTTGAAGGAATCCAGAGCCCGACCGAAGCGCACCAAATTCCGCCTCGATTGGGCCGGCGCGGGCCGTCACTTGAAAGACAAGTTCACGTCAGTCGAGCTTCAGCACAAGACCCTCGACTGGTGGTCGGATGACATACCTGCTCGACAGTAACGTCTGGCTCGAATTGCTGTTTGAGCAGGAACGGTCTGAGGATGTACGACGATTCCTTGAGACAGTACCGATGGCCCAAATCGCCATCAGCGAGTTCTCCGTGTACTCAATCGGCATAGCGCTCGCACGCAACGGGCTGGAGCTAGCCTTTGTCCAGTTCGTCTTGGATACTCTTGAGGGAACAGCGCTTACCCGTATCCGACTCGACACAGCGGACCTCAAGGAGGTCATGGGCGTCAGGAAGCGCTTCCGACTCGACTTCGACGACGCCTACCAGTACGTAGCGGCCAAGAAGAACGACCTGACCCTCGTCAGCTTCGATGCCGACTTCGACCGAACCGACCGCGGCCGAAAGACTCCCGCGGACGTACTCGGTGAGCCACCCGCTGCCCGCGACCAGCCGCCAACAAAGCCTGCCCGCCCCCGACACCGCAAGCGGTGACCCGAATGCTGCTAACGAGCGCCCCGCGATGCGATCCGAACCAGCCCGGCCTTGACGGAAGCCAGAAATATGGGAAGTGCCCCCCGCCCACGAACCCTGACATGTCAGCGATGAAGACTGGTGTTCTGCTGTCCGTCCTTGCGGCCGTCACGGTCGTCTGCGCGCACGACGGACTGCCCGGCCCGACCCACGGGAACCCGACACGAGCGTGGGCGAGCTACGGCGAAGGCCTGGGTTTGCTACTAGCCGCCGGAGAAGTGAGCGCGAGTTTCCAGACCGGACATCGCCTGTTCACGGCCCGATGCGCCGCAACGGGATTCGGAGCGGTTGACATGGGCTGGGTCGTGATGAGTGATTACGGGTTCCTCTACGGGGTGAGCACGGCGGACAGGTACACCAACGCGTCGGCATCGGTCGGGTTGAGCTACGTATCGGGGCAACTGGGCGACAGGAGAGTCCGGACCGTTGGCATTCCGCTTGAGGCCAACTTCACCGTGATCCCTTGTGCCTACTTCGGACTCGGCGCCGGCGTGTTCGGGAATCTCAATTTCACATTGCCATTCTGCGGCGGCGTAGTCTTCCTCCGGCTGGGCAAGCTGCGCTGAGCGTGCGCTCGGAGTTTCGCTTGCGGCCTTCTTCCTTTGCCCTGATTCTATACTTCCAACTTCGGAAGAATTAGGGACAGTGGGGCTGTTGAAAAAGTCTTGACATCTTTCTGACGGCTGGTGCGTCTAAGAGCAGTGATGCCCAACCGAAAGGACGCCACTGACAATGGTAGGTAATCAGGACCGCTGGCATGAGGACATCTTTGTCGCCTGCCCGCTCCGCGACCTGGTGCCGGATGATCACATCCTGAAGCAGGTCGACCGAGTGCTGGATCTGTCCTGGCTGCGGGACGAGGTTTCGGACAGCTACTGCTCGAACAACGGTCGTCCTAGTATCGACCCGGAAGCGGCGCTGCGCTTGATGTTGGCCGGGTATCTGGAAGGGATTGTGCATGACCGCGTGCTCATGCGGCAGGTCCAGGTAAACATCGCTATCCGCTGGTTTGCCGGTTACCGACTGCACGAGGTCCTGCCGGACCACAGCAGTCTGACGAAGCTACGGCAGCGGTGGGGCGAGGAGCGTTTCTGGCGTATCTTCAAACGGACCGTAGGTGAATGCGTACGTGCCGGGTTGGTAGACGGCAAGACGGTGCATGTCGATGCGACGCTCATCCGGGCCGACGTGAGCTGGGAAAGCCTGGTCGCAGAACATGTTGAGCAGGTGATAGCGGAGAACGAAGGCGTGGAGTCCAGTGGCGAGACGGAAAGTAAGCCTCGCCGGCGGCCGGGCCGGCCTCGGACCCGGCCGGAGCAGCGTAAGAAGCGGAGTAAGACCGACCCGGAAGCGACGATGGCGACCTCAAGTCACCGGCGGCGTATGGAGCCGTGCTTCAAAGACCACATAGTGGTAGACGACAAGGCCGGAGTGATACTGGATGTGAAGGTGACGACGGGTGAGGCGAGTGAGTGCAAAGAACTCATGTCGCAGTTGGACCGGGTGGAAGCGCAGACTGGCGAGAAGGTAGAGGTGGTGACGGCCGATGCGGGCTATGGGCGGTCGGAGAACTACGCGGCGCTGGAAGAGCGGAGAGTGCAGGCGGCGGTGGTGCCGCAGCGTGAGGCCCGGACAGCAACGAAGCTGCCGTTGCGGCGGTTCAAGTACGACGCCAAGCACCAGTTAGTACGCTGCCCGGCCGGGAAGATACTGCACCGGCAGGGAGAGGCGCCGACCGCGAGAGGTTGGATCTACCGGGCGCGAGCGTGTGACTGTCGAGCGTGTCCGCTCAAAGGGCGGTGCGTGCCCAGGACGGCGTCGGTCCGGACAGTGCTGATTGTAGATGGGTATGAGGCGCTCTTGCGTGCGCGGCGGGCAAGGAGCCGGGGCTGGGACGAAGAGAAAAGAGAGTCATACCGGCGGCACCAGTGGTGGGTGGAGGGGCGGCACGGCGAGGCGAAGGTCCAGCATGGACTGGCCCGGGCGGTAAGACGGGGACGATGGAACGTGGCGATTCAAGCGTATCTGACGGCCGCGGTGATCAATCTCAAGCGGCTGGCTGCGGCGCTTGCCGGGAACCCTCCATCAAGGCTGGTTTTCAGTGCGCTGACACGACTGGTTGGTAGTTTCTGTCGACGCCTTGGTCTAGACCTTGCTGCAGTCCGCACCGCTGTCGCTTGACGGCGCCCAAGACAGGGGTTTTTCAACAGCCCCACAGTCGCCATATTTCTGGGCGATGTCAAGGCGCGGCGCGGCCGGTGGCCGCGAGTTACCAGTACCCAGGTTCCAGTTCCCAGTTGAGGACATCGGACGACGTTGCACGTTGTACCAGTCCGCCAACCAACGTGGCTGGTCGAGACCATGACGGCAGCCGACAGCCTGCAGCCTGCGGCTTGCGGCCGGGACCTGAGTCAGGGAGTTGACTCGCGTCCGGAGGGCAGTAGGATTTGAGTGATGGCAAAGAAAGACAGCATCATTGACGAGATACTTCAACTTCCCCGCGAATCCCGGGCGCTTCTTGCCGAGAAGCTTCTGGAGAGCCTGGACTATGAGGAAGGCTTCGAAGTCAGTCCGGAATGGATGGACGAGATCAGGCGACGCTGCCGGGAGATCGACGACGGAGCAGTAACGCTTTCCTCAAGCGAAAAGGTATTCGAGGAACTCGACAGTAAGCTCGCATGAGTCCGGTCGAGTTCCATCCGGCAGCACGCGAGGAGCTCGTACAGGCTGCACAGTACTATCAGGCCCATAATCCCGGTCTCGGACGGCGCTTCGCCTTGGCCGTGCGCGATGCGGTCCACCGGATACAAGAGTTCCCGTTGCTATACCCGGTTCTCGAAGGCGACATACGTCGTTGTCGGGTTCTCCGTTTTCCCTACGGTGTCGCATACCGCGCCAAGCAGGAGCGGATAGAGGTCCTGGCAGTCATGCATCTGCACCGGCGACCCGGGTACTGGAAGTCCCGAACCGGGCAGGACTGAGACCAACGAGCAACCAGGGGCAATTCCCACTTCTCTGAGCGACTCCCAAGGCGCGCCATGACAGGATGGTCGTCCACGCGGAGAGTGATGAGCGATAAGCGATGAGTGATGAGTGCGGAGCGACCAACGAGGGGCGGGAACAGTGAACGACAAGCGTGGAACGATGAGTGCCGGGCGCGACGGAATTGCGGGCTGGTCGAGGCGATGCAGCCGACGGCTAACCGCTAGCGTCTGACAGCTTGCCGCTCACAGCTCACGGCCCGCCGACCACAGTCAGACAATAGGCGGTTGAGTCAACCTGCTGGCCAGAGGCACCGCCGGATTGGGTTCTGACAGAGGACTGGCATTCTCCAACTCGGGACTCGTCTTCGTAATCTGCGGCCTACTTGAGGTATCTGCGTCATCTGCGACATCTGCGGTTACATCCGGTTTGGTTGCGGGCTCCGAGGCCGCGCCGGGAACTCTGTGGTTCTCAGAGAGGCGGAATCGCTTGACATGCCGCCCGATTCCTGATTGAATGGCACATGCACTCAGGCACATTTGCCGCTCGTACAAAATGAAAGGGCAGTCGAAGATGACCACCGCGGCCTATCTGCGCGAATTGCGCAAGACGTTCCCGAAGTTGGCGAAGAAACACGGGACTCCTTTGTTCATCGTGAGCAAGACGCTGTTGCTCGAACAGGTCGCGCGGTTCCGCAAGCTTCTGCCTCGCGTCGAGCCGTTCTATGCGGTCAAGGCTAACCCCAATCCTGACGTACTGAAGGTACTGGCCCAGGCCGGGCTCGGGTTCGACGTCGCGTCGCCGCAGGAAATCGACTGGGTCCTGAATGCCGGAGCGACTCCGGACAAACTGGTCTACGCCAACACCATGAAGCGCAACGAGTCCATCACGTTCGCCTGCAAGCGTAAGGTGAACCTGATGACGTTCGACTCGGAGTATGAGCTGACCAAGATCGCCCGCTACGCTCCCGGCGCTTCGGTGATGGTCCGCATCAAAGTCCCGAATGTCGGCTCGATCATCGAACTGTCGCTCAAGTTCGGCGCCGACCCCCAGGACGCGGTCCCGCTGTTGCTCAAGGCTGCTCGGCTCGGGCTCAAACCGGTCGGCGTCAGCTTCCACGTTGGCTCACAGTGCACCCACGGCGACAATTACCTCGAGGCCTTTGAGCTGTGCAAGATAATCGTCAACGATGCGATGCTCAAGCAGCTCCCGCTCCAGATGCTCGACATCGGCGGCGGGTTCCCGATTCGTCACTTCGACACCGACGAGGACTGGTTCGCCAACATGGCCCCGGCGATGAACATGGAGATGGAGCGATTATTCGACCGGAGCATCAGGATCATCGCCGAGCCGGGCCGGGCTATGGTCGGCCCGGCGTGCATGCTCCTGCTTAGCGTCGTGGGCAAGTCAATCCGTAACAACAAGCACTGGTACTTCCTTGACGATGGCGTGTACGGGGCTCTGTCCGGAATAATATTCGACCACTGCAAGTACGAGTTCAACGTCCTCAAGAAGGGGCCGAGCCAGCTCACGACGCTGGCCGGACCGACGTGCGATTCACTCGACATCATCTCCGGCGCCGAGGAGCTTCCCGAACTCGACTTCGGCGACCTGGTCTACGCTCGAAACATCGGCGCCTATTCGCTGGCCAGCGCCACGACCTTTAACGGTATACCTCCGGCCAAGCCGATCCTCGTGCCATGAAGAAGAGTGCTCAAGTGATCAAGAGGTCTAGTGGTCAAGTGAAGAAACCCCGCACTGGACCACTGGACCACTCGACCACTCGGTCACCTCGGGTCCGCGCGGACCTCACCGAGGTGCCGGAATGGCTGCGCAAGCGCGAGTGCCCGCATAAGGAAAAGTACATGAGCGGCAAGCGCATAATGCCGACCGGCATCACCGGCCGGGAAAGGCTGCCCGGCCTGATGGAGGGCACTTTCCTTGCTTACAACGCGGCACGACTGCGGCAGGGCTGCGAGCTCTTCACCGAGAAGATGCTCACGCAGGACACCTTTGTCGGCATGAGCCTAGCCGGAGCGCTTACGCCTGCCGGTCTCGGCTGCTCGGCGATTGTCCCGCTCATCAAGGCCGGATTCGTAGACTGGATCGTCGCGACCGGCGCCAACATGTACCACGACCTGCACTTCGCGTTCAACCTGCCGCTCCATGTCGGCTCGCACGTGGTGGACGACACCGACCTCCGCCGCAACGACGTTGTCCGCATCTACGATGTGTTCCTCGGCTATACCGACTGCCTGATGGCGACCGACAAGATTCTACGTTCCATCCTGGTTCGGCCGGAGTTCCAGAAGGAAATGGGCACGGCCGAGTTCTACCATCTGCTGGGACGATATGCGGCTGAGTGGGAAAGGAAGACCGGCAACAAGGACGTTTCAGTTCTGGCCGCAGCATATCGCGCGGGTGTACCCATCCACACCAGCTCGCCCGGAGATTCGACCATCGGCATGAACATCGCGGGCCTGGAACTCAAGGGCCTGAAGCTGCGCATCAACCCTTCAACCGACGTCAACGAGACAACGTCCTACGTGCTCCACGCCAAGCGCTCAGGCGGGAAGTCGGCCGTCCTGCTCATTGGCGGCGGCAGCCCCAAGAATTTCACGCTCCAGACCGAGCCGCAGATACAGGAAGTTCTGATGATCAAGGAGCTCGGTCAGGACTACTTCTTCCAGATAACCGACGCGCGGCCCGATACCGGCGGTCTGTCCGGCGCCACGCCGCACGAAGCCGTGTCGTGGGGCAAGGTTGACCCGGAGAAGCTGCCGGATGCTCTGGTCTGCTACACCGACGTGACGATCGCGCTACCGATGCTCGTGCACTACGCGCTCGCGACGCATCCTCGGCGCAAGCTGCGCCGTCTCTACGACAAGCGTTCCAGGTTGATGGAAGATCTCACTCGCGAGTTCTTTGCACACACGCATTTCTGAATAGGACCTATAGGTCCTATACGACCTAATCCGCTACAGCTTTTCCAGCTCATCGCTGATCAACTGCCGCTGGTACAACTTCCAATAGAGCCCCTGCGCTGCCAGCAGGTCATCGTGCTTCCCCTGCTCCTTCACCCTGCCCGCATCCAGCACGTAGACCCAGTCGCAGACGCTCAGCACCGAGAGCCGGTGCGAAACGATGATTACCGTGACGCCGGGCAACTGATTCATCATCCGGTTGACCAGTTCCTTCTCGGTCTCGGCATCGAGCGCCGAGGTCGCGTCATCGAAGACCATGACCGGCGGGCGCCCGACCAGCGCCCGGGCAATCGCCACGCGCTCCTTCTGGCCGCCTGATAGCCGAGTCCCGCGTTCGCCCAGCATCTCATCCAGTCCTTTGGGGAATCCGGCGACTTCTTCTGAAAGCTCGGAGCCGGCCACGACCGCCTGCAACTGCTCGTCGGTCACGTTCTCCCGGCCGAACGCGATATTCCCTTTGACCGAGTCGGAGAACAACTGCGCCTCCTGCGGCGCATAGCCAAAGAGCTGCCGGTAGGCGTCCAGGTCAAGCTCCTTGACGTCCTGACCGGAAAGCGTAACCCTGCCCTGCTGCGGGTCGGCTTCCCGGAAGAGCAGCCTGAAGATCGTGCTCTTGCCCGAGCCAATCGTTCCGGCAATCCCGACTTTCCGGCCCGGAGGAAAGGTCAGGTCCGCGTTCTCAAGCACAATCCTCGTGCCGTAGGAAAAAGAGACGTGGTCCAGCTTCAACTCGCCGGGTTTGGGCTGCTTCGGATTTGCCGGCGGCTCGACTTCGGTCGGGTGGGTCCTGAGCGAACCGATGCGCTCCGCAGCGCCCTGCGCTCTCCGGCCAGACACGAAGACGTTGCCGATGTCGTACATCGGGCCGAGCAGCATCAGGATATAGGCGTTGAACGCCACGAACTCGCCCAGGGTCAGGTGCGCGTGCACGACCAGCATGCCGCCGATCCAGAGCACCAGCAGCGTAGCGAACTCGCCGATGGCATTGTAGAGTATGCCGATCTTCGCCTCGGTTCTCGCCTCGCCCATCGCCACCGCGATACGGTCGTTGAGCGTGCCCCGGAACTTGTGGCCGAGCTTCTCCTCCATGGCGTAGGACTTCACCAGCCTGATGCCCGTGAAAGCTGACTCAAGCTGGTTGTTGATTTCTGATATCTTCTGCCGCCACTTCATGAACCAGGAATAGACCAGCGGGCCCAGCCGCAGCCAGACGTACACGCCCAGCCCAATGGGAACGACAGTCACGAGTGTCAGCATCGGGTTCATGTGCAGCATGATGGCGAGCGCGAACAGCACCGTGAACGCGGCGGACACGAACCGGAACATACCCGAGCAGGCGAACCAGGACAGCTCGCCCATGTCGTGGTCGAGCCGTTCCATCACGTCCCCGGTTGGGAACTGAGCGCTGAAAGTGTGGCCCATGTCGAGCACTCGGCGGAAAATGGCGGTCCTGACTTTCCACGCGTAGAGCTCGTTAATCCGGCCGCGCGAGAACGGCAACAGCACGTCTCCGATGACCCGCAGGAAGCCGAACCCGAAAAGGAACAGGACGTACCTCACCAGTTCTCGCTGGGAAATGCCCCGCTTGATACCGTCGATTATCATTCGCAGGAAGTACGGGAAAACCATCGAGATCGCGGTAACCACGATAGTGGCGAGCACGAGCGTAACCGACCAGCCCGGCCGCTCGCGCCAGAAGTCGAACACAACAGACATGGGCCGAGGTTGAGACTGAGGTTGAGATTCGGAAGGAGTCATTCCCATCTTGACCTTAGCCTTGACCCATGCCCACGTATTGCAGCCGGTAAAGTCGCGAGTAGATGCCGTCGCGAGCCAGGAGCTCATCATGTGTGCCCTGCTCCGTGATTCTCCCCTTGTGAACCACCAGCACTCGGTCCGCCATCCGAATCGTGGCCAGGCGGTGCGCGACGATGATCGCGGTCCGACCCTTGAGCAGTTCCTCGAGCCCTTCCTGAATCAGGTGCTCGGTGTGCGGGTCGACCGAAGACGTGGCCTCGTCAAGAATCAGGATTTCCGGGTCGCGCACCATGGCCCGGGCAAACGCCAGGAGTTGCCGCTCGCCCAGGGAGAAATTGCCGCCGCCCTCAGTCAGTACCGTGTCGAAACCTTGCGGGAATCTCGCAATCGCATCGTGAATCCGCGCGCGCTTCGCGGCCTGTACTACCTGGTCACGCGATATAGTCTCGTCGAACAGCCGCAGGTTGTCGAGCACCGAACCCGGGAACATCACCACTTCCTGCGGGACGAACCCGACCGCCGACCGAATCCGGTGCTTGTCCATCTGGGCGACATCCTCTGAATCGCAGAGAATCCGACCCGACTGCGCCAGGTAGAACTTCATCAGCAGATTGACAATCGAGGTCTTGCCGCCGCCGGTTTCACCCACCAACGCGACCTTCTCCCCCCTGCGCACGACCAGGTTGATGTCCTTCAGCACCATGTTCTGGCCGTCGTAGGCGAAATTGACGTTCTCGCACCTTATCGCCTCTTTGAGTCTCAGCGGCCCGGCCCCGGTCTTGCCGGCGGGCTCCGGCGCCTGGTCGAGTATGCCGAATGCCCGCTCAGCCGACGCGAAGGCGCGCTGCATGACGTTGATCTGGTCCGAAATCGCCCGCAGCGGCCCAAACAGCCGCGTGATGTACGACACGAACAGGAACAAAGTGCCGATGGTCAACTGCCCCCTGAGCGCCCACACCCCGCCGAAGCCAAGCACGAGCCCGGTTCCCAGTATTTCGCCGAAATCCACCAGCATCCACACCGACGACCAGAGTATCGAGGCTTTCAGCTCGCCCTTGTACTTCAGCCGGTTCAGGTCATCCATCCGCTGGGCAAAGCGCCGCTGCTGGCAGAAGACCTGGATTACGGGCAATCCCTTCAACGTCTCGCTCACGAGGTTATTGGTCTCGGCCACGGTCTTGCGCACCTGCATGTACACCGGCCGCACCCTTTTCTGGAACAGCCAGAAGGCAACCACAAAAGGCGGCAGCAGCACCAGCACCAGTGAGAACAACTTGAAGCTCGTCACTCCCATGATGACGCACATCCCGACGAGCATGAGGACGCTCTGCAGCAGCACGACCGACGTATTCGTAAAGAGCATCTTCAGCGCTTCGGTGTCACTCTCCACCCGTGAAATGAGCTTGCCGGCCGGCATCTTGTCGAAGAACGACATCGGCAGGTCGAGCACGTGCTGGAACAGCGCCTGCTTCAGGTCGGCCGCTCCTCGCTCGCCCACCAGGGCGAGCCAGACCCTTTCAAAGTAGGCGGCGCTCAGAATGAACGCCTGGATGGCGAGATATGTCAGCGAAGTTACGGCGAGGCCGCGCAGGTCACCGTGCCCGATGTTGACATCGATTGCCCGCTTGAGCAGCACTGGCCCCAGCAGGCCCAGTCCGGTCGTCACCAGAAGCAGCGAGCCGGCCGCGAGCACGAGCCTGAGGTAACGGCGGAAGAACGGCCAGAGCCGCCGGATGTACGTCCCGGCCTTGCCGGTCGGCTTGCTCTCATCGAGTTCGCTGTCGATGTCGTGCCAGTGCATGAAGCCGGTATTATTGCGGGAGAATCGCCCCATGTAAAGGACGGAGGCGCTCTGAGGAAAATGCCCATTACCAGATCGCAATGACCAGTCGCTTTGAGAAACCCCAAGCACCAGTCACCTCGGTCCTTGGACCGGGTCATTCGGGGATTCTGGCTTGATTGGTAATTGGGGTTTGGCCACCGGGATTTTGCCCTTTGACTTGTCCCAGTTATCTCCTATCTTCAATTGTGCCCGAGTTGCCCGAACTGGAAGTAACCAAGGACCGGCTTCGCCTTGCGCTGGCCGGACGGCTCGTTGCCGGTGCGACGGTGCACTCACCGGTCGCGCTCAAGACCGTCACCCCGCCGCTTGAGGCCCTTACGGGCAAGCACGTCCGCTCGGTCACCCGCCTCGGCAAGGTCATCTGCATCACCTTCGCTGGTTCCGCACAGAGCTCGCCGCCTCCCTCGCCCCCTTCGTCATTTCCCCTTGCCACTTCTCCCCTTCATTTGTGCATTCACCTCATGCTCTCGGGCCGGTTCGCGTTTGGGCCGACTCACGCGCCCCTGAACCGTCTTCACGCCTTTGCCCTCCACCTTGACGGCGACGAAGACCTGCGCGTCATTGAGGATACAACTCATCACCGCCTGAGCGTCTACCTGGTCAATGACCCGCAGCAGATTGACATCATCGCCCGGCTTGGGCCCGACCCGCTCAGCCCGGAGTTCACCCTCGCCCGATTCCGGCAGGCGTTGGGCCGGCGCAGTCGGACGCTCAAGCGGTTCCTGACCGACCAGTCGGCTGTCGCCGGCATCGGCAACTGCTTCTCCGACGAGATTCTCTTCGAGGCGCGGCTCTCACCCTTCGCGCTCTCGACCGCTATCAAGCCCGAGGCGACAATCCGCCTCTACACGGCCACGAAGAAAGTGCTGCAGGACGCCATCCTGCACCTGCGTTCGCTGAATCGTCTGCCCGAAAGGAAGGACCGCACGTTCCTGCGCGTCCACGACCGGCTGGACCAACCCTGCCCGGTCTGCGCCACGCCGGTCAAACGCGTGAGCTTCCAGGAATCCACGCTCTACTACTGCCCCACCTGTCAGACGGATGGCCGCGAACTCGCTGACCGCCGCTTCTCCAAGTTCCTCAAATGAGCGCGTCCGCCTCCGGCATTCGACATTCGTCATTCGACATTCGACATTCTCGTTTGGTCTCGGTCTGCTCCGAAATCGGCCGCGGGCATCCATCCTACCTCGATTCGGTCCTCGCGGTGCTTTCTCGCCGTTGCGACGACCGCGTCGATTGTCACACGATACCCGAGCTGTGTGCCGGAGTTTCCGGCCTGGCCTGGCGGCTGGCGGGAACCGCATACCGCATCGGCGGTCGAGGCGGCCTGTCGACGTCCCTGTACAACAGCCTGCGTCCGACTGACGGCAAACCTTCGGCAATGCAGATTTCGCTGCTCGGCCGCGGTCTGAGGAAACGGTTGTCCGGCTATGAAGGCATCTGCATGGTTGACCACCCGCTGCTTGCACACATCCTGGCTCCGGTCTGCCGCGTCGCCTACGTCCACGGCGAGATTGCCGCGCCCAGGATCGCGGCGGTACCCGGTGCATGGCGCACGTTTGTACCGCTTGAGGCCACAAGCCTCAAGCTGCGAGCCTTCGGAGTGAAACCGGAAGCGACTTCGGTCGTCGGCTTGATGATTGAGCCCGACCTCGTGGCTGCAGCGGAAGCGTCCTACCAAGCGAGGCAGTTGCGTCTCGGCTCAGAGCGACCTTTGGTCGTCGGCCTGTTCCTATCCGGCGCACGACCCCGACCCCATGTCGCCCGTCTGACCGCCTGCGTCGAGTCTCTAGCCAAGTCCGGCCACAGGGCCTTCGTATTCCCGGGCCCGGGAGCGCCAAACGCTGCCGAGATGCGGTCGGAGCTTAGTCGTCGCGGCATTCCGGATGATGCGTTCCATGTCATCTCGACCCGTGGCCGCAGCGATGAGACCAGGCGCACGGCCGAGCTGCTGCCGAGCATTGACGTGATGATCGCAGCCGCTCACGAACGCACCAATTGGGCAGTCGGACTTGGTCTGCCGATGTTCGCGCTCCTCCCTCACATCGGTCCCTTTGCCCGAGAGAACTTCGAGTTCGCCGTTGCCCAGGGCGTCTGCCTGCCTCTGACCACGCAGCGGGACGCAGCCGAGATCGGCCCCGCGCTCGACGCCCTTCACCGGGACGGCGGGCTTTCAGGCATGAGTCGGGCCGGCTGGGGCAAACACGCCATTACCGGCGCTGCGAAATGCGCCCGCCTGTTGCTCAATGAAACCGAATGAGACCGGCCGCCGCTACGACCGTATTGCCGAATGGTGGGATGCGCAGATGGTCGGCAAGACAGTGGGTATCGCCTACCTCCACCGCGCCATCGGACTTGCGCGGACGCACGGCTCAGCGCTCGACGTCGGTTGTGGTGTGGGGCGACTGAGCCGCCTTCTGGCTGAAGCCGGATTGACCGTCACCGGCGTCGACGTCTCAGCCAAGATGATCCGTATCGCCGCCGGCCGTCTCCCCGGCATTCGCTTCATACGCGCCGACTTCCTTACCTGGCAGCGCCCCGTCGAATACGACCTTGTGGTTGCCTGGGACAGTCTCTTCCACGTGGCGCCTGACGGCCAGGTCGAGGCAACTGACCGGCTCTGCGACGCAGTCGCGCCCGACGGCATCCTGCTCTTCACCTGCGGTGGCATCGGCGGCCGTAAAGGGCGCCGCGGCTTCATGAACGGAGTGGAATTCCACTATGGGTCGCTCGCGGAACCGGAGTACCTTGACATCCTAAAGAAGCACTGCTGCGACTGCCTGGCGGCCGAACGCGACCAGCTTCCCTACGACCACCTCGTCATCCTCGCCCGCAAGACAGCCGCTGTCTGATTCCTCGAAGGGGGCTCGCCGGACCTCAGTGTTGGCCGGCGTACGGCGGGACCGGCCACGTTTGCCAGCCCCGCCGGGCAATT
>DATJQV010000017.1 GCA_035505375.1 bacterium
GTAGCGGACAGGCGACGAAGATGTCCTCGCACCAGCGATCCTGATTACCTACCATTGTCAGGGGTGTCCTTTCGGTTGGGCGTCACTACTTCTTTGACGCACTAGCCATCAGAAAGGTGTCAAGACTTTTTCAACAGCCCCACAGTCCCGGGGAGTCGCACGGGGCCCTGCGAAGGGACAGTCCCCGTTTTCCGGACTGTCGCCGTTTCTCCGGGTCCTGCGCTTCAGGAATCTCCGGCTGAGTCTTCCTGGTCCCCGAGCAGTCCTTGCGCGGCGGTCGTTCCGGCAGCGGTGGGCGGCCCCTTGAGGATGGTCTCGAACACGACGCCGATTGCCGCTCCCACAAGCGGCGCGACCAGATATATCCAGGTTGTGGACAGGTTTCCTCGCACCAGGTCCGGGGCGAACGACCTCGCCGGGTTCATCGAAGCGCCGCAGACCGGTGCGGCCAGAACGCCGGCAAGGGCGACATAGCCGCCGACCGCGATAGCGCCGTTGGTGCCGATGTTCCGCGCGCCGGATGCAGTTCCAAGGATGACGTTGACGAGCCCGGCGGTTAGCAGCGCCTCGATTGCGAAGGCCCTTGCCGTCCCGATGCCGGCACACGGCATGGTCGCGCCCAGATTACCGGCGGGGCCAAACAGGGCTCGGAGCAGGAGCGACGCGGCGATACCACCCGCCAACTGGGCGAGCACGTAGCCGGGCACGCGCCGCCACGGGAAGTTGCGCCGCAGCGCGAACGCGACAGTCACGGCCGGGTTCAGGTGCGCGCCGCTCACCGCGCCCATCGTGTAGATTATCGCCACGACCATCAAACCCGGCGCTATCGCCAGCACGGCCGGACTCACGCTGCTGCTCGTTCTGGCAGCAATCACGGTGCCGCCGGTGGCGGCCAGCACGAGCAGGCATGTGCCCCAGGTTTCAGCGAAGATGCGGCGCCATTCCAGCGCAGGGTTGAGGAAATTCGGAACTGACGACTTCGCCACCATCCGCTGCTGCTCAGTGGTACTGGGCGTCTCGTCGTGGTCGGGTCTCAGGCTGCGCCCGCTCTGTCGTTCAGTCACAAGGGGATTCTAGGCTTCGCGGACGATGGTGTCAAACTGCTGTCGGCTCTGCCAATCTGCAATCGTCAATCTAGAATCTGCCATGAGTTGGGTGGGCGGGCGGCGTTCTCTAAGATGTCCTAAATCTCCCCGGAATAGGTTGCCTGTCCCTTATTTCCACGGCAGGAATCTCCGCCGGTTCCGTCAGGCATTGCTATCTACCTCACCCGAGTCAGCTTCTTAAGACCGGCTTTGAGCTGGCTAACGAAGATGGCCTTGTTGATTCCGGACATCAGGCGTATGGTCATCTCGCCCGGCCCTCGACAATCGCAATCGCGTCATCGGACCATCCCCGCCGCGCGTCAGGAATTGGCAATTGAGTCACCGGGACTTCCTCGGCAGTGGCGTCATGCTTTCCTTCAGCCAAGGGTTGCGCGGACACCTTGGATTCGCCCTAGAAGGGAATGTCATCGAGTTCAGACTTGGTCAGTTCACGTTCGGCGGCCGGTTCGAGAATGCGCCTCGCTCTCGCAAGCACGTGGTCGTAAGTAAGGATGGTAAGGTTGTGATACGACGAGTTCAGGATACGGTACGCCTCGCGCTGTTCGTCGCCCCAATCGTCGGATCGGCCGAATATGAGGACGCACCGCGGTTTGACTGCCTTCACCTCGCTGTGCTTCTTGAAGAACTGCAGGTCGTTCACCCTTCTCTCGACCTCGTGAATGTACCTGGCAGACTGAGTGATTGCTTCGGTGAGCTTGCTGGAAGGGACCGGGTGCACGTCCGCGCTTCGCTCGCGCCAGAAAGGCAGGTCCGGCGCGGGCTTCTTGATCTCGATGATGTCAACGAATCCGTCATAAGCCTGCATGAGGAAGTCGGCTACATTCTCAGTGTCGATTCGACGATCATCAAGGATTCTGACGAACTCGCTGCCCAGCACCCAGTCGTTGCGGGTGAACCAGACTTGCCAATCGTGTTCCCGTGATGCGTCATTGACCATTCTCTCAAAGGCCTCGACGGCCTTGGACCGGTTGCGAAACTCCAGGCCGCGTGCCACATCCTCGGGCACGAGGTCCCATTCGTCAATCAAGCTGAGAACCTTCCGCTTGTCAGGGTCGTTCAGCACGGCCCTCAGGTGCACTAGGCTATTAGGGTCGAACTTCGAGTTAATCGGAATGTAGTTTCGGACTCCCGCCTTGAATGGCTCGTAGTTGTCGGAGATAAAGGTCAACAACTCGTTGAACTCGTCGGTGTAGAACGTCATCTTGGTCTTCGGCGCCGATGATACAGGTTGGCCGCTCTTCTTGTCGAAGCGACCCACCATCAGTCGAACATCCCCTTGAGTGGTGTTGTGGGGAATATCGAAGAAGACGGCTTTGGAGATCACCTTTGGGGAGTCTCGCAGGACCTTCGAGATAGACCGTATTCCTGAACCTGGCTTCTTTATGAGCTTCATCGCGCCTCCGTTCCCTCTAACTCGGCCGACCTGCGCTCCATTGCCTCTGTTCGTGCCTCAAAGGTCGATGTCGTCGAGCATCGCCATGCAGGCTCTGTGAAGACTCTCCTGCTCAGTACGCGAATTCGAATCCGGCAGGGAATCCACATCTAATCCACGGCACAGCCGCAGGTCTTCCAGCGAGAAGTAGTCATTGTGCAAAAGGACTTCCCTTATTTGGTCTTTGTCGTCTGGATACTCCCGCGCTTCTCGGTCCCAGTTGTCGAACAGGAAGTTGCCGTATATCTGCAGGACAACGGGTGCCGAGTGCTCCTGTATCTCGGCTACGAAGCGAAGTACTTCGCCGATCTTTGAGTCCAGAGCCGCCTGTGTGCTGTAGAAGACGTTGCCGTTGGCGTGGGCTGTATCGTTGCGGTCTCTGACCAACTTCGCAAAAGCACCGATCCGGCTGCTGTCGCATGCGACGAGCTTGAGGAAGCGCAGCATCGTGCTCTCAGGCACGATGCTGAACACGAACGGCGAGGTCGCCTTCAAGAGAGCGTTCTCGTGGACCGCCAGTCCTATGAGACCTTTCTCGAAATCACCCGGCCGCGCCTGTTTGACTTGCCAGATGTTGAAGTACACGAAGCTCATGGTCAGCATATGGTAGGCTAGGAATGCGAACTGGTACTTCTCGTGTTCGTAGTTCGTCTGGAAGGCGTCCCATAGAAAGGCGACATAGTCCTGCTCGCCACGGTTCTTGTAGGAGAGCGGTAGGTAGTCCAGCAGCCTGGCAGCTTCCTCCATTACCTACCTGCCAGCCGGTGCCGGTTCCTTCTCGCCCCAGACGCGGGCGAGGGTGGCCTGTATTTTCTTCTCGAAGCGGGCGATCAGTTCGCGGTTGGCGGCGACCAGGGCCTGCTCGGCTTCGATTTCGGCGACGATGGCTTGCTGCGTGGTAAGAGGCGGGAGCCTCAGGGGAATTCTCTCTACGATGTCCTGATTGATCTTCGGCATGCTCCCCGCAGTGCCAACAGCGTTCCGCTTCAAGTACGCGCGCACTGGCTCGCTTTGCAGCGCGACTAACAGGTACTGAGGTAGGGTCTTCCGCTGGTCTGCCCGCACCCGAATCATAAGGTCGGGATATATGAAATCCTCCTCCTCGACATCGAATAGCGCGGCGGTGCCGACTAGCTCGGCGGTGTTGCCGCGCTGCAGGTAGATATCCCCCTTCCTGCAACGATAAGGAGAATCGAGCGGAATGTCCTCATCCAAGTACTTGCATTTGGTGAGGTCGAGTCTGCCAGACGTGGTAGCGCTGAGCGCCAGCACTTTGAGGTCGGTAGTGCGGTCAACCGGCTTTCCAGAGTAGCCGTTCTTCGGCTTCTCCTGAATGATCTCTCCTAACTCCACCATCGGCCAATCGGGCTCAATGGGAACATGGGGGCGATAGTTGTCGACGATGGCCCGGGCGCCGTCGATGATTCTCTGGTTGCTCTCGATCTCCGCCACGATTTCCTCCTGCACCTCCATCTGTGGCAGGGGAATAGTGATGCCAGTGAATTCGAGGCTTATCCCTCCAATGATGCCTTTGATGAACGGCCGGAGTTTGCGTTGGAAGGCTTCTGACCGGACGATGCAATAGAGGTAGTAGGGCTGAATAGTCTCTCTGGCCCGAAGAATGAACACATGCTCATTCACGGCTGAAGGCATGTCATGCGTGAAGAAGCCGGTCTTCCCAGTGGTCGCGCCGTCCTTGACGACGAGAACATCGCCGCTTCGAAGAACACCCTTTGTCATCCCGCGGAAGTGTTCTTCCGAGATGTACTTCATCTTGTTGAAGCGGATCTTTCCTTTCACGTCGATCTGCTCGCCACCTATGCTTGGGATGCCGGACTCAATGGCGCCGCCTTTCTGGCGCGAACCGCTCTCAATCTCGACAACAGTCAGAAGTGGAACCATCGGCCAGTGTGAAGTGTCAGCGCCGCCCTCCCGATACCGCTCGCCGCTTAGGTTGTAGTCGCCATTCGCGGCGATCTTCTCCTTTGTCACGATCAGGCCCAGTGGGGACTGGAAGTCCTTAACTGATTCGCCCGCGCGCAGGCGGCGCAGGTATTCGCCAATCTCGGCTTGGACCTGCGGCAGGTCATTCTTGTCAATCTCGCGGCGCTGGGCGCCGAGGCCGAAGCCGTCGTTCTCGACTTTGAAGAAGGCGATGGCATTGGTCTTCCTTGCCAACGACTTGTCGAGGATGAGGATTGAGGTCTTCACCCCTGAGTATGGGTTGAACACACCCGCCGGCAACGATACCACGGCGACAAGGTAGTTTTCCACGAGCATCTTCCGCAGGTCTTTGTAGGCGGTCTGACTTTGGAAGATGATACCCTCTGGCACGATGATGCCGGCGCGGCCGGTTGGCGTGAGGTGCTCGGCCATGTAGTCCACGAATAGCACTTCGCTGCGCTTGGACTGCACCGAGAAGCGATTATGCGGCTTGATGCCGCCTTTCGGCGACATGAATGGCGGATTGGCCAGAATGACGTCGGCGTACTCGTTCCACCGATCCTGGCTGGTGAGGGTGTCGTATTCATGGATGTGCGGGTCGGCGAAGCCGTGCAGGTAGAGGTTCACCAGCGACAGGCGCACCATGTCGGGCGAAATGTCGTAGCCCGTGAAGTTCTGCGCGAGGCGGCCCTTTTCTTCCGGTGTCAGGGTGCTGTTGCCCTTGGCGTCGGTGTTGGCCCTGAGGATGTGCTTGTAGGAGGAGATCGGGAATCCCGCGGTGCCGCAGGCAGGATCAAGCATGGTCTCGGTCTTCTTGGGGTCAATGATCTCCACTATGAAGTCTATGATGTGGCGCGGGGTGCGGAACTGTCCGGCATCGCCCTGGGAGCCAAGGACGGAGAGCAGATACTCAAAGGCGTCGCCCAGGCGCTCAGAGTGGTCATAGGCGAACTCGTCGATGACCTTGAGGAACATCCGAAGCGTCTCTGGGTCGCGATACGGCAGGTAGGCGTTCTTGAAGATGTCGCGGAAGAGTGGAGGAATGCCTGGGTTCTCCGGCATCTTGGCGATGGCTTCGGCGTAGAGGTTAAGGATTTCGTGACCACCAAGCCCGGAGCGCATGAGTTTGGCCCAGCCGTAGCGGGCGAACTCCTTGGCGAAGAACTTGCGCTCGCCGCCGAATTCCTCGCTCTCGGCGTCCATGTCATCCATGAACTTGTAGATGAGGGCAATCGTAATCTGCTCGACCTGGGACTTGGGGTCGGGAACTTTGCCGACGAGGATGTCGCGGGCTGTGTCGATGCGGCGTTTGGTTTCGGTGTCGAGCATGGCTCTCCTTTAAGCGGCGAACCGGTTCAGGGAAACGTAGTCTTTGACGTACTCCGGAATAAGAGCGCGGTACTTCTGGGGCACGGCCCTGTAGTCACGGGTAGAGAACACCGGGTTCGTGGCCAGGTCGGTGTACTGCCTGTTGTCTATGATGTGGCGAACCCGGTCGCTCGTGACATACGCCTTGAAGTAGTTCTTGATGGCCGGGATGGCCTTTGCTTCAGTCGGCTTGTAGTCGGCGACGAACTTGGCGAATTCCTCTTCCAGCAGCTCGTCCTTGGTCTTGAAGCGCGGTATGAAGCCGAACACCCTTTCGAGTATCTCGCGCAGAGTCAGTCGCCGGTCCACGGCTGCGGCCCTGCGTAACTTGTCGAGCGAGTAGTATTCCTCGGGCTTGTCGAAGACCTCGCGGTTCACGTAGTCAATGACGCGGTCCCACTGCCCAGCATCAACTGCAGCGGCTATGAAGTCATCGCCACGAACGGTCTCGCCGAACCTATCGAAGAACATGCGGTCTATCTTCATCCCCTCGGGGCCAATGGCCTCTTCCCTGACGGAGACGATGGAGTCATCCCCTTGGTACTCGTAGCTGCCGGCGGTGACGGTCGGACTCCCATCTCCGTGGTCCCTGCCGGCGTATCTGGGCGCGGGCAGCTTCAGCACCTGGTCGTAGTTGTAGTCATTCTCGAAATACTCGCAGTTGGCAAAGAAGTCGAAGAGCTTGAACGTGGATTTCTCTGGCTGTTTCACCTCTGCCTTCAAGCTCTCGTCGAGAAGCTGCTCGCGGAAGTCATGCTTGCGCGTGCCGCGTCCCTTGATTTGGATGAAGTCAGTCGGTGAGAAGATTGGACGAAAGAGCCCGAGATTGAGGATATCGGTGCAGTCGTAGCCCGTGGTCATCATGCCGACCGTCACGCAGACGCGGGCCTTGCTTGTGTGATACGTCGGCATGAAGTTGCACGAGCCAAGCAGGTTGTTGTTGGCGAAGTTGATAGTGAACTGCTGGGCATCGTCGACACGCGATGTTACCTGCACGGCGAAGTCCGACTGGTACTTGCCCGGGAACATACGGTGAGCCATCCCATTGAGGATTTGCACCAGTTTGGCGGCGTGGTCTTGGCTCACTGAGTAGATGACCGACTTACCAATCTCGCCGCTCACAGGATCGGACAGCGCGTTTTCCAGGAAAGCCTTGCAGAACGCCTTGTTGGTCGGGTCAGAGAAGAACCGCTTCTCGAACTCTCGCCGCTTGAAGGCCTCCTGTCGGTCCTCGCCATCGTCGTCTGTGAAGGTTACGACGAATCCCTGCTCCGAGAGAAGCCTCGTCGTTACCTCGCTGCGGGCGTCCACCACTGTGGGTTTGACCAAGTGCTCTTCCTTCACCGCGTCCATCAGTGAATAGCGGAATGTCGGTATCCCGCTCTCGCAGCCGAACGTGCGATAGGTGTCGAGCAGGAGCCGGCGTTCCAGCTCACGCGGGTCCCTGGCGGACGGGTCGGTCTTCTCGTAGCTACGCAGGTAGTCGCGGGGCGTGGCGGTCAGTCCAAGCTTGTACCCAACGAAGTAGTCGAAGACGGCACGGGCATTGCCGCCGATGGACCGATGCGCCTCGTCCGAGATGACCAAGTCGAAGTCGGTCGGCGAGAACAGGCGCTGGTACTTGTTGTTGAAAAGCAGCGACTGTACAGTCGTCACGACTATTTCTGCACGTCGCCAGTCGTCGCGGTTCTCCTTGTAGATCACAGTTTGGAAGTCGGCCGACAGGAATTCCTTCAGACGCTTCTTGGCTTGGTCCTCCAACTCTATGCGGTCAACGAGGAACAGGACGCGCTGAGCGTTGCGGGTGCGGAGAAACAGTTTGATGACGGCAGCAGCCGTAAGAGTCTTGCCCGTGCCGGTGGCCATCTCGAAAAGAAAGCGGTCCTTCCCTTCATTGGCGTCGGCCTGGAGTTTGTGGACGGCACGCAACTGGAAGTCCCAGAGGAACTTGAGCTTGTTCACCCTGACGTAGTTCTCACGTTCGGCCTCATTCAGCCAGCCGGCTTCGCTCTTGTACTGCGGTCGCTGGGTGAGGACGATGTAATCCTTGTCCACCTGCTCCGAGACCAGGCGCTGCGGGTCCGGCGAGGTCTGCCTGTAGCTCATGGCAGAGTCAGGGGTCGGGAATGCTGTGATTATGTATGGGTTACCGCGCTCCAAGTCCCAGAAGTAGTGCAGGTTCCCGTTGGAGAGTATCACGAAGCGGCTGTCAAAACCCCGTGCGTACTTACGTGCTTTCTCCTTCCCAATGAGCGGGTTCTTGTCCTCGGACTTGGCCTCTAGGACGAGTAGCGGGAAGCCTCTGGAGTCGAGCAGCAGGAAGTCGATGAAACCCTTGCTCGTTTTCTCGAAGTCGTTCCCAAGAGCATCGAGGACGGTTGTCGTGATTGTCACGCTGGGTTCCAGGCAGATGTTGGCAGGACCCTTCTCCGATGCGAAGAAGCGCCAACCGGCGTCCTCAAGCAACTTGTTTATCTTGATGCGGGCGGTGGCTTCCTTGGCTCCAACTGCAGCGGGCTTCCTGCTCATCAAGGCATCAGGTCCGAGCGACCGTCCTCCTGCCATCAGCTTGTTGCATAGCCGTCCTGGACATGCTCGAAGCCGACCCACGTGAACCAGTCTCTAAGCCCAAGGAACTCGGCCCAGCGGTTGACCATGGCGATGTCGTCTTCGTAGGTGGCGGATGGGCCTTGCGCCGTCACGGCGGCCAGCGCGTTGCCTTGGTCCTCGAAGCCGGCACTAGCAAAGCGTCCAAGCAAGGGTTTTGCCGTATGCTCGCCCAGCAGCTTGAAGAACGTGTAGTTCATCACGTTGGCTGCCTGGTATATCTTTCCTGGCGTGAAGTCGCGGACTCTCGGCGTGAGGGCCTGCGCAGCTTCGTCGCGCTGGCCGAGCAGCGACTGCATCTGGTCTTCGCGCAAGGCCGGGTATTCGTCGTACAGCCACTTTTCGATGGCGATGTCCGATGGATAGTTGGTCAGTTGCCGCACGAGTCCGTGGTACAGCATATTGAAGTACTCCGGCGCCTTGTCGCTCTGAATGGTGCGGCTGATTCGCTCGATGTCTGCGAGCATCGGCTTGAGGGCCGCGGTCATTGTCTCGCGGTTGGATGCGGGCACGAGCCTGCGCTCTTCGGGCACGGAGTACATTCTGATGGCATGGGCGCATTCGTGGGCAATGAGGTGATTCAGGATGCCGCCGCGCACGGACCGGTAGTGGATGAGGTGCGAGGACATCCCGTGCCGGGCTAACTTGATGGCGGCGTGCGGCACGAGGTCTTTCTTCTCCACGAGGTCGAAGCCCTTGCCGGTAATCTCGCTCACGCGCGCCATGATGGCGCGCACCGGCTCGCTCAGTTCAAGCACCGGGCACTCCGCCCGAGTCGAACAGGTTGCGGGCGGCGACGTATTCGCGGGCGAAGTCCATGCCGACGTCGACGCTGGGGTCTATCCGGCGGAAGCCGACGTACATGATGCTGACGAGGTGCAGGCCGCTGAACTCCCCAGGCAGGCTCTTGAGCCGGTACTTGCGGTCCGGGTTGTTGACGTCGAGGCCGGAACGGCCGAGCAGGCCGATCTCGAACGTGACCTCGCGGACGTACTCGTCCGGCTTGCCCTTGAACAGCTCCAGTGCGCCGAGGCAGTAGAAGACCGCATCGGGCCGCAAGCCCTGCTGATGAAGGTCGCGATTGAGTATCTCGCGCCGCATCTCTTTGGCGTCTTCGGTCTGGGGCAGCTTGCCGAGCGCGACATAGCGTCTGAGGTACTTGTCCGCTTCCTCGAACTGCTCCTTCTTGAACAGGCAGAGACCGAGGCCGTAGAGTGAGAGCGGGTCATCGGGCAGCTTTTCGAGCGCGTGCTGGAGTAGCTCTATCGCTTTGTCGTAGTCGCCTTCCCTGCCGAGGAGGCCGCCGAGGTTGCGCAGGGCATAGGGGTTGTCCGGCTCAAGCTCAAGCGCCTTGGCGAAGTTGGCTTTGGCTGCGGCATTCTCGCCGCGACGGGCAAAAGCGAAGCCGAGGGCGACATAGGCGTTGGTCTTGGCCGGGGCCAGTTCAGTGCAGCGCCGCAGGAGCTCGACTGCGCGGTCGGTCTC
>DATJQV010000018.1 GCA_035505375.1 bacterium
CCAGAGTTCCGCAGAACACAAGCGGGTTGCCGAGAAAGCCCGGGTCGAAATACACCGCTCCGTTCGCAGTCGGGATGCCCATCCGGTTGCCGTAGTCGCGCACGCCGGCAACCACGCCTTTCATCACCCGGCGCGGATGCAGAACGCCCCGCGGGACTTCTTCCGGCCGGGTGTCGACCGGCGCGAAACAGAATACGTCGGTGTTCAGAATCGGCCTGGCCCCGAGCCCGGTACCGAGGCAGTCGCGAATGACTCCGCCTATGCCGGTCGCCGCTCCTCCGTATGGCTCGAGCGCCGACGGATGGTTGTGCGTCTCGACCTTGAAGCTGACTCCGTACTTCTCGTCGAATTCTATCACGCCTGAGTTATCGTGGAACACCGACAGGCACCACGGCAGGTTCAACTCCTGGGTCAGCTTGAACACCGTGGACTTGAGCAGATTCTTAACCTTCCGGCCGTCGATGTCGATCACGCCCTTGAACGTCTTGTGCTGGCAGTGCTCGGACCAAGTCTGGGCAAACGTTTCCAGCTCGACGTCGGTCGGGTCGCGGCCCAACCCATCGAAGTACTTCTGCAGACCGCGCATCTCGGCGCGACTCAGGGCCAGGAGCCCCTGTCTCGAAAGCTCCAGCAACTCCTGCCCAGAGAGCCCGCGCAGCTTCACGACGCCCTTCCGGAAGCGGTACGGCCTTGTATGGACAAAGACGTGCTCGCCGGGCCTGGCCGCATGCTGGATTACGGGGTTGACCAGCAATCCCTTGACTACCAGGCTCCGAATCGAGTCGGCAGTGCGTCGGCCCCGGCTGCCGCTAAACCCGAACTCATACGCGCGGCCGGTACGGATCTCGACCTGCTCGAACCCGAGGTCGGATAGCGACCTGGCGATGCTCTCCACACTCGGGTCCATAACTCCCGGATTATACAGGACCTCAGTCCCGGTGGGCGCGACCACCGCGGGACGAACGCAGGAACTCTCGCAGACCGGGTCGCAGAGCACCTCGGCGGCTATCCGCTCGGCTTCCGCCTTGCCGATGTCGCCATCAAGGTAGTAGAGACGAGTGATGCGGACGTCGGCGGATGCCCCGCCCGCTATGTCGCGGATATCGGATTCGAGCGCCTTCGCTTCCGGGTCGGTTGTCGTCTTGGTGATCTCGATGCGCCAGAGCACAGGCCAAGATAGGCGAAACTCACCATGAGTCAAGAAAGGCACGCTTGAGCGTGCCCATTCCTGAACGGAGCGCGGTCCGTCCGGCTATTCGCTGATCAGCTTCTTGATCTCCCGGTTCAGCGAGTCCTCGTTGATGGTGTCGGCGTCCAGCACCGTACGTGCAAAGACCCTTACCTTGAGCTTGGCTTGCTCGTATGCGGCCTTGATGCTGTCCGCCGCCGCCTTCCGGTCCTCCCTTCTGACGGTATCAAACGCGGCAATCCGGCCGAGGACGGAGCTGATTGACGAGTCGCATTCGCGGCCCAGCGAGTCTACCCGCGGCGTTATTCCTTTGCCGAGCTGCTTACGCTTGGATCGACACCGGGCCGCAAGATTCATGACCTTGCTCCGGATACTTGCTCGGAAAACTACGAAGCCGGTGTCGGGCGGGGCAGTCCTCAGCGACGGAGGGAGCGGCTCGGGCTTGACACTGCGGAAGCTCCTGACGACCAGGACCCCCGCCACGACCAGCGCCGCCGCGACAAGGACCACGCCGACCACAGTCGGCACGCGGCGCTTCGGCGGCCGCCCGGCCTCAGGCGTCTGCTGCTCATCCACGGTGTATTATACTCGGCCGTCGCCTCACATCTACAGCCGCCACCACATCATTATTCTTGACTATGGCCATGGTTCTGCTTTAATACGTGTGCTGATTGCGGGGTGGAGCAGCCTGGAAGCTCGTGAGGCTCATAACCTCAAGGTCGCTGGTTCGAATCCAGCCCCCGCTATTCCCCAACATAGCCGCTGGTCCATGGCGCGTCACGGCGCGGACGTTACGTATTTCTCATGGACACCCGACCCCGCATACTGTTCGACTATCCGCTCGCGCGCACGCCCTGACTGCTCGCCACTGGCTGCCAACCTCTGACTTCAACGCCTCCTGCTACTTCACGTCCAGGGCCTCGTGGTACTTCGATAACACAAACCAGTCCTTCTCCTGAGTCCGTTTCGCCGCCAGCGTGGAACGCAGCGAGTCGTTGAGCACGGTTCCACAGGCCGCTACGGCCTGGATCCGCACGAAGTTGTCCTGGTTATTCAGGTATGACAGGAAGGCTTTTCTGCATCTGCCACGCAGCAGAGAGTCACCAGGCGTCGTATCGGCGGCGACCAGTGCGGCGGAAGCCCTCAGCGCATGGCCGAGCGCCACCGGCTTGAGCCTGGGCAGGCTCTCCAGCAGCGGCTCCAGACTGGGCTTGCCGATGGCCACCAGCCCCGCCTCGGCCGCAGACCGCACAGTGAAGAAATGGTCGTTCATGGCATGGATGAGGGCCGGAACCGCCACCGGGTTCTTCAGCTTCCCGCAAGCCTCGCCGGTGACAATCCGCGAAATCTCCATCGTGTCCTTCAGCAGGTAGAGAATCCTCGGCACAACCAGCGAGTCGCCGATGTCCCCGAGCGCGTACACGGCGCGCCGCGGGCTGATTCTCTTCGCCTTCAAGGCCACGAAGATTGACTCGACCGCATCGAAGCTGTTCCTCCCCAGCTTGCCGAGGAAATACGCGGCGTTGTTACGCGCCAGCAGGCGGCTGTCACGAAGCCCCCTGAACAGATACGGCTTGCTCGAGTCCGGCCACGCCTTCACGAGCACTTCAATCGCTTCGGACTCAAGCCCGTCCTTGGTGTCCATCTTCTTGTCCGCCACGTACTTCAGCGCTTTGGGCCCCATCTTTGCGAGCTGCTTGCGGGCCAGCTCCACCTTCTTGACGATATTGCCCACGCGCCACATCGAGGCGGTCTTGAAGACCGATTCCACCGGCTGGGTGATGGCCGTGTCCAGCGCCGCCCCGCTCGTGTCAACGTCCGGCTCGAAATTCTCGACCGACGCGGGCCGGTCGTAGTCGAGCCCGGAGCCGTATGTACCTTTGGTCCAAGAGGAGTGCGGAGCCGCCACGTTCCGCTGGCTGTACTTGTTCGTACCGGCCAGGTCGGCGAAGATGCCCATCCCGCCGAACCCGCGTGCCCAGTTGCTCGAGCCCTGGCCGAGCAGCGAATCCTGGGTCATGTAGCAGTCGTTCCCGTCCTCGTCGATGAGCAGGGCCGCGGAGTTGGTCAGGCCGATGCCCTGGCCTCCGGAACAGCAGTAATAGTCGTCGCCCTTCCGGTCGAGCAGCATCCCGACCGAGAAGTCATGCCCCTGCCCCTGAGCCGGGCCCAGACGGGAGATGTAGGAATCGTCGCCATTCTCGTCAATCAAAACGCCGATCGAGAGGTGGATGCCCGCGCCCTGCGAGTACTGGGACGCGGAGTAGCGGTCGTAGCCGCCGCCGTCCCAGAGCATGCCGAGCGAGTACCAGTAGCTCGTCCCCTCGCAGAACACCTCGCCGTCGTAGAAATCGTTGCCGGACTTGTCACACAAGAAGGCCACTCCCCCGCCCGCGTCCGGCCTGCGGCCCATACCGAACCCGTGCGAGAAAGAACGGTACTCATGCGGCAGCAGCGGCGTGTGCAGGTACACGCCTCCAGCCCGATACACGTCATTGCCGGCCATGTCGCCCAACACTGCGCACGACCACGTACTGGCCATCGCCTGGCCCCAGCAATAACAGCGATAGCTATCGTTGCCCGAGTTCTCCAACAGAAGGGCCGCGCCGAAGTCGGACGCAGCCTGGGCAAAGAACCCGGCGTCGTAGATGTCATCACCGGACACATCCCACAATAGCGCCGTGCCGAACTCGGTTGCGCCCTGGCTGTAATGGGTAGCGCGGTACACGTCGTTGCCCGCGCAGTCAATCAGGACGCCGGTGCCGAACAAGGACGCGCCCTGGCTGAACATTCGGTTCGAGTTGTAGTAGTCGTCGCCCTTCAGGTCAATCAGGACGCTGAACGGCTTGCCCAGGAATCCGACCGCGCCGCCCGCCCGGTTCAGATACCGGTCGTTCCCGCCGACGTCGATGCTGATGCAGCAGTCCTTCCGATAGACGTTGTCACCGGTCCCGCCGACCACGACCAGGCCCCATTCGGTCTGGGCGCTGAACAACACCCCGCCCTCTACCCCATCCACGGTGCCGTTACCCACGCCGGCCTTGTACAGGGTAGTATCGGACTCAAGCAGCCGCTTCGCCTCGGCCGATGCCATCACGACCGCCATGCCGGAAAGCGCGAGCGAATGACGGTCCAGCTTCCGCACGTACGCGAGCAGCGTCTCCTGCCTGAACTCCGGGCTGGTATCATACTGCTTGCCGAACTCCCGCTGCATCGCTCCGGAGAACGTCTTGGCCGTGTCATCCTCGTCCTTCCAGAAACCCGGAGCCTCTCCCAGCAATCGGTCCAGTTGATACGGCGAGAGCTTAGCCACGGCCTTGTTCAGGTACTTGTCCCCGACACGATAGCTGCCGAGCAGGAGATTGATGGAACGCCAGAGCGCCAGCGGCAACGTCTCGGTGCCGGGCAGCGGCGTGCTCGCTTCGGCTTCGACCTCCTGCCACAACCGGGCCGAATCGTCGGGCGTGATTCCGCAATCGGTCACGCGCCACTGACCCCAGAGTTGGGAAGCGGGCAGGCTCTCCTGCTTGCAGACGCTGGCTGCGCACGACTCGGTATAGGCAGCGCAGTCGAGCGGGTGAGCCAGCAGCCGGTCGACTACCTTCAGCCGGAAGAAACTGTCAACCGCCCACAGCTTATAGAAACCCAGCTCGTCCACGTTCATGCCCTGAGCTGCCATCCCCTTCTGGATGGCGTCCCGGGCGAGCGAGTCTATGCCGATGACCTTCGGCGTCGAATCCTGCGTAGGTGTCGCCGCCAGCGCCATACCCAGCAGAACCAACAACACCACAACAGCCTTCCTGCTCATATCTGCTCTCCTCTTCTGAATTCCGAGTTCCGGCACTTCTGACTTCTGACGTCTAGCATCTGACTTCTGACTTCACCCGTTCCGGAGTCCCGAGTTCTGTACTTCCAGCTTCTGACATCTAGCATCTTACTTCTGACTTCATCCTGATGGTCACTCTATCCCCGTCTCCGCCAATGTCAACCTTACCGAGCCGCGGTCAGGTGCCCCAACCGCGTCTATCGTTCGCCGGCCACCGTCCTTCGTCAATTCCGGCTTCTGGTTTCCAGTTTCTGGTTTCTGGTTCTTGATCTCTAACTCTGGCTTGTCCGGTTTCTGGATTCTGGATTCTGGTCTCTGAACTGCCCGGACCTCTAATCTGCGTAATCTGCGTAATCTGTGGATGTCCCCTCCTCCCCCTTGGCGTTCTCGGCGTCCTTGGCGGCCTTCTCTCCGGGTCCGCACTTCTGAATTCTGGTTTCTGCATTCTGACTTCTGAATTGTCCGGCTCATCGTGGCGCCAGCCACTCCAACGGGTCAACCGACCTTCCGCCCACGCGGAACTCGAAATGCAGCGTATCCCCGGACAGACCGATGACGGCGCCCTTGGCCACGGTCGCGCCGACTCTCACCTTCACGTCGGTCAACTTCGAGTAGATGCTGTGCATCCGGCTGCCGTGGTCAATGATGACCATCCTGCCGTAGCCGATAAAGACGTCGGCGAAACTCACCAACCCCGAATCCACTGCCAGCACCGGCCTGCCGCTGGTAGTTGCGATATCGATGCCCGAACTCTTGGTCACGGTTCCGTACTTCGGATCAACGACGTTCCCGAACTGAGTGACTACGATGCCGTCTGCGGGCCACGGCAGCTTGCCCTTGCGCTCATCCTGACCCGGCTTCGGACGCGGCTTGGCTGCTGTCGGCTGGGGCTTTGGCTGTGGCTTCGGCTTCGGTTGCGTCGCGGTCCGTGCGAAACGGGGACAGGCGGTATAGAGAGCATCGCAAGCAAGGACGAAAGGCAGAAACAGCATCGCCAGCGCGAGCACGTAACTCCTCGCCAGCTCACACCGAGGCCGAATCTGCACTCACACTTTCTATCCGATAACTGCTGCCAAGTCAACGCTGACTCGACCACATCGTGCCCGCGCCGAAGAACCGACGGGCGGCGGCCACGTCCCGCCATCTGTTTCGGCCAGAGCCGACGGCATGTCGTAAGTCTACGGCACGGTGCGGCCATGCCGGACGCGGTCGAACAGCGCCCTGGTCTCCGGCACTAGCTCTATCTGGCTCATCTCGGACTCCTTTCCCCCACTGCAATTGGGGTACATATATACTTATAGCCGGATTTCGGCATTTTGGGTCAAATCGACATCGCGTAAGTTACGTAGTCCCTGCCCAGGGGTCGTGGGGGGGACGGTTACCCGGGCCTATCCTCACACCTATATCCCAGCCTATCGCCCCGCCAATTGTCGCGCCTAAGCCTGAGCCTTCTCACCCACCTAATCCACCGCCTACTGCCCTGCCTTCTGTACCGGCTATCCTCCCGCCTATTGCCGAGCTTACTGTACCAGCTATCGTACCGCCTACGGTCGAGCCTTAGGCCCATGCACAAGTAGAGCCTATGGTCGGGTCTTTTGCCGGAGCACTCTTCAGGTCTATTCCCGAGCCTACTCCGGAATCTAATCC
>DATJQV010000019.1 GCA_035505375.1 bacterium
TCATCCGAAGGTCATCTTCCTGGACGAGCCGACCCTGGGCCTTGACCCGCAAACCCGGAACCATGTCTGGAGCTACCTCAAGAATTTGAACCAGTCCGAAGGAATCACCGTCTTCTTCACGACCCACTACATGGACGAGGCCGACCGCGTCGCGCAGCGCATCGCGATTATCGACCAGGGCAAGATTGTCGCATCCGGCACACCGCAGGAACTCAGGGCCAAGACCAACACGACCTCGCTTGAGGACGCGTTCCTTGCCCTGACCGGCAAGACCATTCGCGAGGAAGAGGCCGGCAGCATGGAACGTATGCGCATGATGCATCGCGCGCACGGAAGGCGGTAACCCATGAAGACGATCTACATCCTCTGGCTCCGGCAACTGAAGCGCTACTTCCGGTCCAAGTCGCGGATTATCGGCTCGCTCGGCCAGCCGCTGCTCTTCCTGCTCGCGCTCGGCTTCGGGTTTGGCCCGACGTTCCAGCGGGCCGGGCAGGGCAACTACATGCAGTTCCTCGCCCCGGGCATCATCGTCATGAGCATCATCTTCACCGCGCTCTTCTCCGGTATCGAGATAATCTGGGACCGCCAGTTCGGGTTTCTCAAGGAGACGCTGGTCGCCCCGGTCTCGCGGATGAACATCATGATCGGCCGCACTCTGGGCGGGGCCACGGTCGCCACCCTGCAGGGCATCATCGTCCTCTTCATTTCGATGCTTGCCGGGTTCCGACCGGTGAACTGGGCCGCAACGCCTCTGGCGGTTCTGGCCATGGTTCTGACCGCTCTCCTGTTCTGCGCGCTCGGCACCGCCATCGCCTCGGCGCTCTCCGACATGCAGGGCTTCCAGCTCATCATGAACTTCCTCGTCATGCCCCTGTTCTTCCTGTCCGGCGCTCTCTTTCCGCTTCCGGCCAGGGGCGCGATGACCACCATCGCCCGGTTCAACCCGCTCTCCTACGGCGTAGATGCCTTGCGCGGCCTGCTGGTGAACATCGTCCACTTCGGTCTGCCCTTGGACTTCACCGCGCTGGCCGTGGTTACGCTGCTCTTTCTCTTGGTCGGGAGTTACCTCTTCTCGAGGATTCAGGTCTGAGCGTCTAAGCCCGGCAGCGGGGCGCGGACATCCGCGCCCCGCTTCTTCAAAGCCGCAAATCGCCGTTCGCCAGTCGATCCCTCGGTCTCTCCTCCCTTTGTCACTCTCTTCAAAGCTCCCTTGAAAGCTCGCCGGAAAGCTCGTCTCGAAGTTCGCCGGAAAGCACCTTAGAAAGCTCACTCGAAAGCTCACTTCAGAGCTTCTTCCATCGCTCATTTCAGAGCTCGCTCCATCGCTTCGTGCATCGCTCCTCTCAAAGCTCAGGGCAACGCTTCTCACATCGCTCACTGCAAAGCTCGGACGAAAGCTCGCGTCAAAGCTCGTCTGAAAGCTCAGACCAAAGCTCATTTCAGAGCTTGCTTCATCGCTTCTTCGAAAGCTCCCCAAAGGGCTAGCCCCCAGGCGACCCCTATATGCGGCTTTCCGGGCTGGCGGCATGCCTTAACCAACACATAATTGGCGATTTATGACCCATATGTGCAACTCACTACCTGCTCGGTTCTTTTTCGCTCCTCCATTCACTATCGGCCGCAGCGGACATCACATCCTTTTCCGCCGTTTTGGCTCTTGCCCTTTGGCCTCGCCGCCTCCCGTCCTCTCCTCCGCCGCCCGCCCGCGCGTTGGCTTGACTTTCCGCCCTGCTGACATGCTCTCAGGCCCGATGGGACCCGCGCCCCACGCCGTCAAACGTCTGGTTGACCAGATCGACCAGAACCGCAAGGTCTTCCTGTCCCCTGACTACAAAGAAGAACAACTCCGCGCCACGTTCCCGAACGGCCCAGTCTGTCAATTCGTCAATCGGACTTCGTCGCTCGAACTTGCCCTGACCCCTTCTTCGCCGCGCTCGGTTGAGACATGAGCAACACCCTTGACACGACTTGGGGGATATTAGGGGATATTAGGATATTAGGGGATATTAGGGGGATATTAGGGACAGTCACCGTATTACTGACCGATGTCGCTGTCAAGAAGCGGCGGAGTTTCGCGTATCGTTGAATGGGAGGATTCACACATCGTCCGACACGAAGGCGCTTGCGGCTGACGGCTTGCGGATGTTTGGAAAAGAGCGGGGCACCTCCCATATTTCTGAGCGATGTCAAGGTGCGGCATGACAAGATGGTCTGTCTGGTCGAGGCGAGAATGACAGCCGACGGCTTACAGCTAACAGCTTACGGCTCGGATGTAAATGAGATGCGAACCACAAAGGACTTGCCCACGACCAGGCCGCCGCTGGATGGCTGAGCGCGCTTGACTGCTGCCTGTCTTGCCGGATAATCAAAGAGAAATGATAGGAGAAGCCATGAGTGAAAACGACCTGCTGAGCCGTATTACCGTGAACCCTAAGATATTCGGCGGCAAACCCATCATCCGTGGTCGGCGCTTGGCGGTTGAACATGTACTCGGCATGCTGGCCGCGGGCGATACCATGGAGACCATCCTGAGTGGCTACCCGTGGCTGGTCCGTGAGGATGTGCTCGCCTGTATCGCCTACGCTCACCGTTTGGTTGAGCACGAGCGAGTCGAGCCGATGCTGGCCGAGACCACGGTGTGAGAATTCTGCTCGACGCCTGCGTCTGGGGCGGCGCACGGGCCAAGCTGACATCCGAAGGACACGACGTAGAGTGGATTGGTGATCTGCCTACAGATCCAGGAGATGAAGAGGTCATCGGTCAGGCCTGTGCTGCACGCCGAGTTCTTGTGACTCTGGACAAGGACTTTGGCGAGCTGGCTGTAGTCCGTGGCATGCCGCATTGTGGTATCATCCGCCTGGTTGACGTTGCGGCTTCACGGCAGGCTGAGATATGCCTGCTGGTGCTGAAGCAATACGAGGCAGACTTAGAACGCGGAGCGCTCATAACGGTAAGCAGCGGACGCACCCGAATCCGGCTGCCCTAGAGAACGTCTGGGGGGGGACGACGGCCTCCGATTTCCCGGGGGCATATGAGTTTGGCACGACAACATCGTCTGCCTGGTCGAGACGATTAGGACAGCCGATAGCTTGCGGCCTACGGCTTACGGCCTGCGGCTTGTAGACTACGGCTAGCAGTCAGGCCTCGCCGGTGGCGCGTGGCTACCGGCGGGCTATCCCTTCTTCTGAATCCTCGCCCACTCGTCCCGCAAGGTCGCGGTCCGGTTGAACACCAGCGACCTCGCCCCTCGCCCCTCGCCCCTCGCCCCTCCTGAATCGGGGTCAACGCAGAAGTAGCCGAGCCGTTCGAACTGGAACCGGTCTCCGGGCCTCGCACCGGCCAAGCTCGGTTCGAACTTGCAGCCGGTCAACGTCTCCAGCGACCTGGGGTTCAGGTTCGACTTCCAGTCCATACCCTCCGGCGCGTCGTCCGGGTCCGGTTTCAGGAACAGGTGGTCGTACAACCGCACTTCGGCGTCAACCGCATGGGCCGCGGACACCCAGTGAATTGTCGCCTTGACCTTGCGGCCGTCGGGCGCGTCTCCGCCGCGCGTAGCGGGGTCGTACGTGCAGCGCACCTCGGTCACCGCGCCGGTCGCGTCCTTCACGACACTCATGCACTTGATGAAGTAGGCCGCCCGCAGACGAACCTCCCGTCCGGGCGTGAGCCGGAAGTACTTAGGCGGCGGCACCTCACGGAAGTCGTCCTGCTCGATGGAGAGGACGCGAGAGAATGGAACCTTGCGCGTTCCGGCACTCGGGTCCTCGGGATTGTTGACCGCGTCGAACTCCTCGGTCTGGCCTTCGGGGTAGTTCTCGATGACGACCTTCAGCGGTCGCAGCACCGCCATGACGCGCGGCACTCGCTTGTTTAAGTCCTCGCGCACGCAGTGTTCGAGCAGTTCGTAGTCAATCACGGTATCGGCCTTGGCCACGCCGACCCGTTTGAGGAACTCGCGGATTGCTTCGGGCGGGAACCCGCGCCGCCGCATGCCGGAAAGGGTCGGCATCCGTGGGTCGTCCCAGTCCCGCACCACGCCCTGCTCGACCATATCGAGCAGCCGGCGCTTGCTCATGACAGTGTAGGTCAGGTTCAGCCGGGCGAACTCAATCTGGCGCGAGGGGAAAATGCCCAACTCGCGGATGAACCACTCGTAGAGCGGCCGATGGTCCTCGAACTCAAGGGAGCAGAGTGAGTGGGTGATTCCTTCCAGCGAGTCGGACTGGCCGTGTGCGTAGTCGTATGTCGGGTAGATACACCACTTGTCGCCGGTCCGGTGATGGTGCGCCCGCATGATGCGATACATCACGGGATCGCGCATATTCAGGTTAGGCGAGGCCATGTCGATTCTCGCCCGCAGCGTGCGCGAGCCGTCTGGGAATTCACCCGCGCGCATCCGCTCGAAGAGGTCAAGGCTCTCCTCGGCCGCGCGCCAGCGGTTGGGCGACTCGCGGCCGGGTTCGGTCAGGGTCCCTCGGTACTCTCTGACCTGGTCGGCATTCAGGTCGCAGACATAGGCCTTTTCGGCCTTGATGAGCTTGACTGCCCACTGGTAGAGTTGCTCAAAGTAGCCCGACGCGTAATACTCGCGGTCTTCCCAGTCGTAGCCGAGCCAGTGGATATCTTCTTTGATGGCGTCCACGTACTCGGTTTCCTCCTTGGTCGGGTTGGTGTCGTCGAACCTCAGGTTGCACTTACCGCCATACTCCTCGGCCATCCCGAAGTCGATGCTGATGGCCTTGGCGTGACCGATATGCAGCCGGCCGTTGGGCTCAGGCGGGAACCGGGTATGGACGTGGTCGACCCGGCCCGAGGCCAGGTCGACATCTATTGCCTCTTCTATAAAGTGCTTGCCCGCTGGTCTCGCGCCTGTGGTCTCTTCGTTCATTTGCCTGCCTCTTTCAATGCGAGGTCGATCCTCGCCAGTACACTGTCCCGACCCAGAATAGCCATAGTCTCGTATAACCCAAACCCCACGGTCTTGCCGGTGATAGCCAGCCGAAGTATGTGGATCACCTGCCCGACCTTGATGCCTTCTGCCGTCACGAAATCCTGCATGCACCTCTCAAGCGCCGCCGGCTCGAAAGCGGCCGAAGCAAGCAGGCCTCGAAGCTTGGCAAGGTAGTCTGCCGCTCCGGGCTTGCTCAGTTCCTTCTGGAATGCTGTCATGTCTCGGACCAACTTGTCATCGGCGCAGAAGAAGTCGGCGTAGTCGAGGATGTCTCCCGCAACCTTGACGCGGTCGCCGGCCGCCGTGATGATGGCCGCGACCTTGTCCGTAGTCGCATCCAGCCCGGCCTTCGCAAGGAACAGCAGACAGAGGTCGACCCTCTTTCCGACCGGCAGGGCCAGCATGTGCCGGACCTCGAACGCCATCAGCTTGCCCGGGTCGAAACTCGCCGCTGACTTGTTCACCCGCTCCAGCGAGAAACTCATCACCAGGTCTTCACGCCCAAAATCCTCGGTCTTGTCGTCGAGCGCCCAGCCGAGGAGGGCCATGTAGTTGACTATCGCCTCGGGCAGGAACCCGGTTTGACGATAGAAGTCCACGACCACCGGGCTGAACGTATCCGGCCCGGTCGCAAGGTTGAGCGCCGCGGCAATCTTGTTCCCGCGAGCTACCAGTTCGGAGAAGTCGCGGTTCTTCATGTACTCACGGATCTTGCGCTTGCTCAGCTTGTTGCGGCTGCCCGGTTCGGAGACGAACGGCAGGTGGGCAAACCGCGGTAGTTTGGCGCCGAGTGACTGAAGGATGAAGACCTGACGCGGAGTGTTAGACAGGTGCTCTTCGGCGCGGATGATGTGGGTGATACCCATCGCGTGGTCATCAACAATACTCGCCAGGTGGTAAAGCGGGCTGCCGTCGGCGCGCTGGATAACGTGGTCCTGCTCGCGCCGCCACTCGAACTCAACCTGTCCGCGTACGATGTCATCGATGACGAGTCTGCCTTCGGTCGGCATCTTGAGCCGGACAACCGGTTTCCGTCCCTCGGCCTCAAACCGGGCGCGGTCGGCATCT
>DATJQV010000020.1 GCA_035505375.1 bacterium
AAGGACACGCGCCGTGGCAGTGGAGCAGCACATGACTGCGGTACGTCCATTCGCCACGGCTACGATCTACGTCGAAGACTCCATACAGGGCGAGCCAGTCCCCTTCCGAACGAAGCTAGCCGTGAACCTGGATGGCAATGATGAATCTCTAGCGGTCCCGGATGGTCGTGCGGTTGTTCGCCTGTGGCGAAACAGCGATCACGGAGCAACGGATCCCGGCTCAGGTGTTCTTGGCGCCTGCACTCTCAACTTGCATGGTCCGGTAGGGGGCCATGATACGGCATTCTCAATCCAGGTTTCCGCAACCGCACCCTACTATTGGCCCAAGTCCACGATGCTCCGGCTGCACAGAGCCGGTATTGATACGTTTGGCCTGTACATTAGGCCCTTGGCTTTGTATTGCCGCAACTGTGGAAAGAGATTCGGTTTCCGCGACACTGCGTGCGATTCCTGTCATCTTCCGAGGACAAAGTGGCCCTCAAGTCTAGGTGAGGAGTAGTCGTGAGCCGACGAGCCAGAGAATTGCTCAGGTCATTGCTGCTTACGATCATTATCGTGTTTGGTATGTCTACCGCCCTCGCGGTTGTGATTTGCCCGTATTGCCATTCCAAGAATTCAGATGACGCTGAGCACTGCGCGCAGTGCGGCAAACCGCTTTTCAATACCGTGGACGTCCCCTCTGTGGTTGGCATGGCAGCGGACTCCGCTAGCAGCCGGCTTGATTCGGCGGGATTCATAGTCAGCGTTGCTAAAGTTCAGCGCGAGGGTACCCCGGGTAGAGTGCTGGACCAGTCGCCATCGGCAGGCCGGCGCAGATTCAGGATCGGTGCAGCACGCAGCGTCACGATTCGCGTGTGCGCGGCTCCTCCCGAACCAGCGTGGCTGGCGAACATCAAAGTCTCGAGCGGAGGCTGGCCGACTTTGAACAGGAGTGCGGCGAAGATCGCGATCGGGATTCCGATGGACTCCGTACGCAAGATTCTGGGCCGCCCTGCCAACGATACCGGGGTGATTTGGGACTATCCACACGGCGAGGACGAACTCCGGGTCGTATTTGCGCTGGGTCTTGTTGACACGATGAACGTCAGTATGTCTGAATCGCTGAGGCGGAGTCTGACGACGCCGCTCGACAAGTATATCCTTCCTACTCTGGCGGCAAAGGAGCCGGAGGATAGTGACAGCGTCCGCCGGACGTACCCGGAGGACGGAATCACAATCTTCTACAGGTCCGGTGCTGTATCCGGGTTCAGTTTCTATCCTCCCCGCGCAGAAGCGCCGTGGGTCGCCGCGCTAAGGGCGAAGTGGCGCACTCTCTTTTCCCCTTCGCCGGCCAGCCTCGCTCTTCTGACTCCGAATGCAATCGAGCAGATACTCGGCCCTCCCGGGCGTGAGGGGAATGACTCGATGGTCTATGAAGACCGTGGAAGTCGGCTGGTATTCTCTCTTTCCGGGGGCGAGACCGACACGATTGTTCTCACCCTCGCCGGGGCTCTGCAGCGCACGTTCCCCGGTCTTAGAACTCGGGAAGATGCCGAGAACATGTATGGCAAAACCGAGTCCCTGGCAGTCCCGGACGGCGGTTGGAAGCTCGTGTACGCCGACTCCGGGCTAAGGCTGGTGTTTGACTCACAATATCTGAACAGCGTCCGCAGGTACTATCCCGAGTACTACAACATGGTGCTGGTTCCGGCAGGACGTTTCTGTCTGGGCACCTCAGACCTGCAGCGTAGGGAGATGTCCGGGAACCCTGACTGGAGGAAGAAGGACTTTGGGAATGAGATGCCGCAAAAGGGCGTGTACCTCGACAGCTTCTACATAGACAAGTATGAGGTTTCGAACGGTCAGTTCCTCAGGTTTCTCAGGAGCGGAAACAAGGTGCAGGGCGACTCGAACGGGGTAATTCACGGACTGAGCAATTGCCCGGTAGCAGGCGTGACCTGGAATGACGCCGCGGCGTACGCAAAATGGGCGGGCAAGAGGCTTCCTACTGAGATGGAGTGGGAAAAGGCTGCTCGGGGCACGCAGGGCTGGTCGTTCCCCTGGGGCATCAGTTATTTCGACGGTGACGTCTCGTGGCGCGCCAACTACAGACGCGGCGACTCTCTGAATGGCACGCTCGTTCCAGTGGACAGCTTGTCTGGTGGTAAGAGTGTCTACGGCGCGTACAACATGGCTGGGAATGTCGTAGAGTGGTGCGCCAATCCATATGTCTCGAGATACTATGACAACGTAGACACGTTAAGACCGAAAGGCCCGCAGAACTTTCGCGGCGATTCGCTGGCTTCGGTCAGAGGAGGGTCTTTTCAGACTCCGCTCTTCGAGTTGCGTTCCGCCTACAGACATGGACTACCGAAGAACGCGACGCGGTCGGACGTTGGATTTCGATGTGTGAAAGATGTCAATGTGAAGAAGGAGACAAAGTGAAACGACACCTAGCGTTGGGTATGCTGGCGATGGCGTTGCTGGCGATACATGCGAGCGGGCAGACGGCTGCGGCTCCCGACAAGCAGGCGACCGGGCAAACGCCGGCCAGAACCGGTAAGCAGGAGAGCGGGCAGCCAGCCGCCGGAACTAGCAGGACCGTTGCGGCTCCAGCCCGCGTTGTTGTGGATAGTGTGAAGATTCCCCAGTTGATTGCCTACCAGGGGAAGCTGACATATGCCACCGGCCAGCCGGTCAACGACGGTAGGTACGCGATTGTGTTCTCGCTCTACGCTGACGCCACCGGTAGTTCATACTGGTGTGAGACACAGACAGTCGAGACAAAGGGCGGGCTTTTTAACGTGATTCTCGGCGACGACCCGTCCAACCCAGTTGACTCCGTTCCTCAGGCGGGCGGATGCTACCTTGGGGTCAGGATGCTATCGTCCGACTCCGCGTTTCGCCGCCAGAGGATTGCTAGCGTCCCATTCGCCTTCCAGACGAGCAACTCAGACAAAGTGCAGGGACAGAATCTGGCAGGCCTGGATACTCGCTACGTGAATGAGGGGCAGGACGCTAGCGGTGACCTAGCCGGCACCTACCCTAGCCCTACGTTGGCCGCAGTCGCGGGCCTGATCCCTGGAGCCTACGGCGACTCAACGCACGTGGGCAAGTTCACGGTGGATTTGAAAGGGCGACTGACCAGCGCCGGGAGCGTAGCCCTCAAGGCCGTGCCGCCGGATAGCGCGCCGCTGAGTTCGGGTAAGATCTGGGTCGGAAATGCCGGCGGCAAAGCTGTGCCGGTGACGGTGAGTGGCGACGCCGCGCTGGACAACACGGGCAAACTAACGCTGGCCAAGTCTGGTGTCACAACGGGGACCTATGGCGATTCGGTGCATGTAGGCAAGTACACGGTGGACAGCACCGGGCGGCTGACAAGCGCCACCAGTGTAGCCCTCAAGGCCGTGCCGCCGGATAGCGCGCCATTGGCTGCAACCAAGATCTGGATCGGTAACGCCAACAACAAGGCGAGTGCGGAGTCATTGAGTGGCGATGCCTCGTTGAGCAACGCCGGCGTGTTGACGCTAGGTAACACCTCCGTGACGTCTGGCAGCTACGGCAACGCGACGCAGGTTGGAACGTTCACAGTTGACTCCAAGGGACGTCTGACTGCGGCTGGCAGCACGACCATCAGCGGCGTACCGCCAGGTGGTGCTGCTGGTGGCGACCTGGCAGGTAGCACTTATCCCAACCCGACGATTGCCGCGGGCGCGGTTACATCCGCAAAGATACTCGACGCTACGATTGCGGCGGCCGACCTGGCGACTACCGGCGTCACAGCGGGCACGTACGGCAGCGCAACACAGGTTTCCCAGGTTACGGTCAACAACAAGGGTCAGGTGACGGGCGCGGCTAACGTGACCATTACCGGCGTCCCGCCTGACAGCGCGCCGCTGACGGCGACCAAGATATGGGTCGGCAACGCCAACAACAAAGCTGCGGCCGTGGCTATGAGCGGCGACGCCGCGCTGAGCAACGCCGGCGCTCTGACGCTGGCTGCGTCCGGTGTCACGGCCGGGACCTATGGCGACTCGGCGCACGTGGGCAAGGTCACGGTAGACGCCAAAGGACGAGTCACAAGCGCGAGCAGCGTGGCCATCAGCGGCGTGCCGCCGAGCGGTGCTGCCGGTGGTGACCTGACCGGGACTTACCCCAACCCGACGATCGCTACCGGCGCAGTTACATCCGCGAAGATACTCGACGGCACGATTGCCGCGGCCGACATCGCGACGACCGGTGTCACGGCCGGGACGTACGGCAGCGCAACACAGGTCTCCCAGGTTACGGTGAATAACAAGGGCCAGGTGATGGGTGCAGCGAACGTGACCATCAGCGGCGTGCCGCCTGGCGGCGCTGCCGGCGGCGATTTGGCCGGCAACTACCCGAGCCCGACGATTGCGCAGAAAGGTGCGGCCGGCGGCCAGGTACTCAAGTGGAGCGGCGGCAGCACCGGCTCTTGGCAGCCGCAGAACGACAGCGTGGGGGTCGGGACCGTGAGGAAGGTGGTCCAGGCTACTGGCGTCGTCTGCTCGCCGAATCCGATAACCGACTCGGGCACGGTGCGCTTCGACTCGACCTGGGGTGACGCACGATACGTCAATGAAGGACAGGCGAACTCGGTAACGGGCACCATGCTTGTCGACAACACAGTCAAGCCCGTCGATGTTGCGCGCGGCGTCACGGCGGCTGATTCTGGTAAGGCGATCATATCCCAGGGCTTGAATCATGACCCTATCTGGGGCTACCCGAGCGCGGTCGGTGATTCGGGAACTCGAGTGACCTTCATCAAGACAGGTGTGCTTGCGTTCGACCCGGACTCGATGACCGCCGGTTCCGTACACGAGGACACCATTTCAATTGACAGCTTGCACACGACGGACTTTGTCTTCTTGTCGTACCCGACATCCGGGACTGGTTGGCAGAACATCCAGGGCCTAGGAAACTGCCAGGTAGTGTCAAGCGGCAAGCTCGCGTTCAGAGTCTGGAACTCAGGTTCTGACGTGAACCCGGGTTCAGGCACACTGCGATACATCTGGATCAGACCCTAGCTAGGCAGGAGTTGCCGATGGGCTACCTATCTGTCCTTTCCATCTGGCTGTCTTTGTGCGGCGCTAGTTCGGTTGCTCCGCAGGAATGTCCTCCGTCACCAGCCCGCATAGGTTCTCAGTCAGCGTACAGCCTCTGCTGGTACACAATAACACCGTTCGGCGTCCTGTGCGACACGGCCGGGCCGTATGTTCTGTCGGGCTGCGTTTCTCAGTCTCCGATATCCTCGGACGTATTAGTCGACGCGGACTCGTTCTGCATTATTGGTGGTTTCTGGAGTTCGGAATTCGACGCCAGGTTTGCACAGGAGGACAGGGGGAAGGTGCTTGTTTCCTCCTTGGGCCCCATAGTATTCAAACTCCACCGCAATACCCCGAATCCATTCCGGGCAGCCACGCGGATTGCCTATGACCTGCCTTCTAGAACCGCGGTTTCTCTCAACATCTATGACATTGATGGCAGGCAGGTCAGGCAGCTTGCGGACGGGGTTCAGAACACGGGTCGCTACAAGTTGCGGTGGGACCGCAGGGACAAGTTGGGCCGAACGTGCCCTGCCGGCGTCTACTTCTGTTCCTTGAAGACAGAGGACAATGCCGCGGTTGAGAAGATGGTCATCGCCGAATGATGAAGGAGAGTCGTAAGCAAGGCTGACGGCTGAAGCGCCAGTCTTGTCTGTCCCGAGCAACCCAGGGAAGCAATAGGCAGTTTCTGCATCCTACGCAGTGTAGTGTGCTCGGTCGCCTGTGCGCAGTTGGCGACCGGTGGCCGGCTGCAAGCGGCAAGTTACGCACACTGTTTACCGTGATTCCAGCGTTGGGCGGCAGATAGTAAGCTGTAGGCAGAGTGATTCTGCCCGCGGTCGGCCAATCGGGAATCAGTGTACCACAGGCTGGCAGGTCCGGCGAATGCCCGCCAGCCGCCACGGGGCGAAGCCGGAAGGTTAGCCACAGGAGAGTGCTGGTGAGTTGAGACGCGCCCGCTGGCGATTGGAGTCCGCGCCCCGGCCCGTTTTGACTTTGGAGCGGCCCGGCGGTATCATCAGTTGGTGAAGATACTTCAGCGCTACGCGCTGAGACAATTCGTTCCGCCGTTCGTCCTTGCCATCCTGGTTCTAATATTCGTGTTGTTGATGGACCGGCTGTTTCTGCTTGCCGACATGCTGGTGCGCAAGGGGGTGGCGGTTGCCGTCGTGTCACAGGTGGTGGTGCTTTCTCTGCCCTACGTAATCTCAATCTGCACGCCGCTCGGCAGCCTGATCGGGGGCGTGATTTCATACGGACGGATGGCGCAGGACAATGAGATCCGCGTGATCCGGGCGGCGGGCATCAGGACTGCACGGTTGTTTACGCCGGTCGCGCTTGCCTGTCTGTTGCTGATGGTGGTGATGGTCGGTTTCAACGGGTACGTCCTGCCCGAATCCCAGCACCGGGTGAGAAACCTGCTGAACGACGTGGCGCGGAAGCGTCCGGCGATGCGGGTCCGCGAGGGCGTGTTCATGGATGATTTTCCCGGTTACATGATATACATCGGGTCGATGGACGAGCGCCGCTCGACCGTGAAGAACGTGGCGATATTCGAGACCGGGAAAGGTAAGGGCACGCCCGGGTTCGTGACCGCGCCGCAGGGGAACATCTCGTACACGGCGGACGACGCGTACATGGTGATGACGTTGTTCGACGGCGAGATGCACGACCTGGTCGACGACGGCACCTATCGCCGGCTGTCGTTCCAGCGACACGTCATCAACGTCGCGATGGACGACGACCTGGTCAGGCGCGACCGGGAGTACCGAAGCGACGAGGAGATGCTGCTGTCGCAGCTCGCGTCCACGATGAAACAGGGCATCGGTGAAGTCAGGGACATGCAGAGCAAGGCGAACGAAGCCCGGACCAAGGCCACTGCCGGCGACCAGGAGAAGCTGAAGTCGGAGGAACTGAATTCCCGCGTCAAGTTCAAGAAGATGGAGATTGCGCGCCACGATGTGGAGCTGCAGAAGCGTCTGTCGCTCGCGTTCTCGGCTTTCTTCTTCGTCTTCTTCGGCGCGCCGGTCGGGCTCCTGCTGCGGCGGGGCGGAGTCGGCACCGGTTTCATCTTCGGGCTGCTGTTCTTCGCCGTCTTCTATATCCTGCTGCTGGCCGGGGAGAACGGCGCCGAGTCGGGCAAGCTGTCGCCGTTTGTCGGGATGTGGCTGCCGAACATCATCCTGGTGCTGCCGGTGACCGAGCTGTTCCTGCGCGCTTTCTACGAGCGGTCGATCCTCCGGTTCCTGGGAATCACCCGGCTTCGTATCCGATGGCCGTGGCTAAGGAGACAACCAGCCTGACCCGAAGTAACCGCAGATGATGCAGATTCAGGGTTCGGATAGAGCAGAATTCAGAAACCAGAAACCAGAATGCAGAATTGAGGATGGACGAAGAGACGGACAGGCAGGGATGGGACATCCACAGATTTCGCAGATTACACAGATTGCTCGGACTCCGAATTCGGAGAGACAACCGCAGATGACGCAGATGTCGCAGATTCAGGATTCGGATAGAGCAGAATTCAGAAACCAGAGACCAGAATGCAGAATTGACGAGGGACGAGGAGGCGGACAGACGAGGATCGGACATCCACAGATTTCGCAGATTACACAGCGCGGCCTCGGAGGCCGCAACCGAACCTGACGTAACCACAGATGAACGCGGATGAACACAGATTGAGTCTAGGACCAAACCCGAGTCTTGCGTCGCCGGTGGTGGCATTTGTGCGCGTCCGAGCCGCAAGTCAAAGGTCAAAAGTCAAGAGCCAAGACCCCCGGTTCCCAAATCCCAACCCCTTGGTAGTTGGCGCTTGGTCATTGGCTATTCCTTGAACTAGGGACATGAAGGTCATCGACCGGTACCTGCTCAAGGAGTTGGTGAAGTTCGCCATCATTGCGTGCGGGAGCGTGGTGGCCATCTACCTGCTGATTGACCTCTTCGGGCAGTTGACCTACTTCACCGGTCATAAGACCGGTCTGTGGCTGATACTCGTTTACTACTTCTATGACCTTCCGGCCGCGATAAGCCTGCTCTACCCGGTGAGCATGGTGCTGGCGGTATTCATGGTCTACGGCCAGTTGACGCGCAATCGGGAACTGAACGCACTGGAGAGCGCCGGGGTCTCGATTCTCCGGTTGTCCGCGCCGGCCATCGGTCTGGGCCTGGCATCGGTAGTAATCTACCTGGTTGCCAACGAGCTGATTACGATCCCGTTCAATGCGCGGCTGTCCGATCTGCGCCGATTCAGGATTGAGCGCCGGCAGTCGGCGCAGGTACAGGTGCAGAGGCGGCAGAACCTCTACTTTGTCGGCGAAGAGGGCCGGGTTTTCTACATCAGGCAGTTGTCGTCGGACGGCGTGATGAAGGACTTCAGCGTCTGCGAACTGGGGACCGACCGGAAGGTGAGGCGGCGCTTCGACGTCGATGAGGCCGTCTGGCGCGACCATGCGTGGTATGGGCGGAACGTCGAGGAGCGGACGTTCGACGCCGCCGGGAATGAGGCGCTGGTCCACCATGACAGTCTCAAGCTTGATGTCATCCGTGAAACGCCGGCCGACTTTGCCAGCACTCCGAGGCCGGTAGAGGAGACGTCGACCCGCGCGCTGGTCAGCTATATCGGCCGGATGAAGCGGGCCGGAGAGAACGTCGCCGCGGAGGAAGTGGAGTACCATTACCGGTTCTCGTACTCGCTCATTGGGCTCGTGGTCGTGCTGATCGGGTTTCCCCTGTCCGTTCGCCTCCGGCGCAGAAGCGTCATGTTCGGGCTTGGCCTCGGGCTCCTGCTCTCGTTTCTCTTCTGGGGGGCGATTCAGACCAGCCGGGCGTTCGGCACGTCGCACGTCATCAGTGCCGCCCTTTGCGCGTGGCTGCCCAATATTGTATTCGGCACCGCCGCGCTGGGGCTGGTGCTAAGCGTTGACAAGTGAGGCATGGAAAGAGAGGAGCGAGGATGAGGACCAGGATGCTTTTGCTTGCGGTTACTCTTGTCGCTAGCGTGCTGGCGGGCGGCCTGCCCAAGGGCATCGTCTGCGACGCGGACTCGGATTGTTTCTACGTACCGGCCTCGGTGGCAAAGGCAGGTGGCCGGGTTCCGACACTGCTCGTGCTCCACTGCAACGGAGCGGTGCCGAAGGACCTCGACACGTTCCGGCTTGTGGCCGATTCACTGGGCTGGGTCGAGGCAACCTGCCATGCGACGCGCAACCACCGGAGCGGCGATTCCAATGATGTGGATATAGTGCACACCATCCACAAGCTGCTGACACGCTACCCGGTGGACTCGAACCGGCTCTTCGTCTACGGTTACTCCGGGCAGGGCGTTCAGGCGTTGGCTACCATGTTCCGTCATCCCGACCTTGTGCGCGGCGTTGTCGCCGTGTGTCCACACGCCGCGGCAGTGCCGCTTGCGGTCTGGGATGAGTTGCAGGGACACCTTGCGTACCTCGTGACCCGGAAGCAGGATTGGAATCGGGCAGACAACGAGACGATGTACCGGCTGTTCAATGACAACGGCGTCCAGACACAGCTTCTCACGACGCCCGGTGAACACGGCAACGGCCCCGCAACCGAGGTGCTTGCCGGCTGCCGCTGGCTGAAGCAGGCGCTGGGCACCCAGACAGGGAACTGAACCGCTAAGGGGATCAACCGCAGATGACGCAGATGGCGCAGATTCGGGATTCGGATAGAGCAGAATTCAGAAACCAGAAACCAGAATGCAGAATTGACGATGGACGAGGAGACGGACAGACAAGGATGGGACATCCACAGATTCCACAGATTCAGGAAGATTGGGGTTCCGGGCGGAGTACGCAGATGTCCGGGCAGATGAGCCCGGACAAGACTCGCTAGCCGGCTCGACCGGCGCGGGTCGCGCCGAGCAGCTTCGTCAATCCGGCGTAGCTGAGGCAGTTGATGACGTCGTTTCTGGTCAGCCAGGCCCGGCGAGCCGTTATCACGCCGTATCGCATCCAATCCAAGTCGGCGGGAGCGTGCGCGTCCGTGTTGACGGCAAGCTTGACTCCGGCCTGCATCGCCCGGCGCGCCCAGGCGTCATTCAGGTCGAGGCGTCCGTAGAAAGCATTGATTTCCAGCACCTTGTGGTGCTTTGCCGCACATTCTATCACCTGTTCGACATCGACTTCGTAGCCTTCGCGACGGCCGATGATCCTTCCGGTGGGGTGCGCGATCAGGTGCACAAGCGGGTGAGCCAGCGCCGCGCACATCCGCTTGGTGACGTCCTTCTTGAAACCCTGGTGAATCGAGCCGATTACGAGGTCCAGCCGTGCCAGCACGTTGTCCGGATAATCCATTGAGCCATCGGTTCTGATATCCACCTCGGACGACTTGAGCACCTTGAGGCCTCGGGACATCGAGTTGAACTCATCCACGCGGTCGCAGTGACGCTGCAGCGCATCCGGGTTCAGGCCGCCGGCATAGCCGGCCGACGTGGAATGGTCGGTGATGGCGATGTGAGTGTAGCCTCGTTTCCTGCAAGCGTCGACCATCTCATCGAAGCCCGCTGACCCGTCGGAGGCGGAGGTATGGATATGCAGGTCCGCCTTGATGTCGTCCCCGGATACCAGCGTGGGAAGTAACCCTTCGACTGCCGCCTGCAGTTCGCCACGGTTCTCGCGCAACTCCGGTTCGATGTAGGGGAGACCGAGCGCGGCGTAGACCTCGGCTTCGGACTTACCCGCGACTCGTTTACTGCCGCGAAAGAGGCCGTATTCGGACAGCTTCAGGCCCTGCTTCTGGGCAAGGGCACGCAGTTCGACGTTGTGGTCCTTTGAGCCGGTGAAATACTGCAGGGCGGCTCCGTATTCGGCATCAGCCAGCACCCGCAAGTCTGCCTGTCTTGCTCGTCCGCGACTCTCGAACAGAGCCGATGCCTTGGTGTCACCCGCCGCAAGCACCTTCTGCACTTGCGGGTGCGCGGTGAAGTGCCTGATGATCCTGTCCGAAGGCGTGCCCGTGGCGAGGATATCGATGTCGCCGATCGTTTCCCTGCCCCTCCGGAGCGACCCGCCGTAGGCAATGTGACGGACACCGCGGCACTGTTTCATGTGGTTCACGACTGAATCGGCCAGTTCGAACGCCTCGTCCAGCAGCATACGTTCGCCGGTCAGCTCTTCGGTGCGCATGCTCTGAAGGATGTTCTCGCCCTTCTTATCGCCCATCCCGGGAAGCTCGGCAAACCGGCCGCTCTCGATCGCCTGCTTGAGCTCAGCCGGGGTCGTCACGCCGAGTCTCTCGTATACCTGCTTAACGGTCTTCGGGCCTACTCCTTGGATGTCCAGGATGTCGAATAGACCTGGCGGCAGGCCGGCGATTGCCTCGTCGTACATCTGCATCCGACCGGTTGACAGATACTCGCGGATCTTCTTCGCGATACCGGTGCCGATGCCTGGCACTTCCTCCAGCTTGCCTTCGGCATCCAGTGTTTCGATATCCGCACCCAGGTCGGTCAGGGCGCGTGCCGCTTTGCGGTAGGCAAGGACCCGGAAGCCAGTCTCGCCTTTCAGCTCAAGCGCATCGGCGATGCGGTCGAGCTTCCGGGCCAGTTCCTGGTTCTTCACCGTTGGGCCGGGATTTGCCCGCGGCGGTTTGTCTTTGGTCCGGTCAGGGCGTCCAGTGCAACGCCAGGGTGCCAACCGTATTGATGGTGCCGGAATCGCGCGTCACGCCGCCGGAAACCAGTTTCGCTATCAGGTCGCCGGTGCCGGCATACACAATCTGGGCGGCGACGACGTCCAGCTGCTGACGGGCGGAGAATGTGTATGACTTGGGCGGCGAACCCGCTATCGCAGACTGGCCGTCCGTCGTCGTCTCGTAGAAGCCTGTAAAGTAGGCGGTCGATTGTCCTTTGATGTCGAGTGTGACCTGGATAGTCTTCAGGGCGTTGCACGTCATCAGGCTGAGCCCGGCGAGTGCCACTGCGAACAGCAGGAAAGTGCGGACGAGCGGCTTCTTTCTGCGGCCTTCGAACTTCGTGTCTTCCGTTCTGCTCATTTCAATCCTCCAGTTTCAAGTAATCGGCCAAGGATTCGTTTTTGTACGTGCACACGCCGGCCCGGAAGGTCGCCACCAGACGGCAGTCGGCAGTCATACGTGGATCTGAAGTCAGCACGGTGATGTCTGCGTCTTTGCCCGGCTCGATGCTGCCGCAAGACCTCTCCCGGTTCAGCGCAAAGGCTGCGGCTGACGTGAACATCGCCAGCGCTTCTTCCCCTTTAACGATCTCGCTCGGATTCGGGCGCTCCAAAGTGGCCCGGATTCCTGCAACCGGGGCAATCGGCGTAATCGGGTAGTCAGACCCGCCGGCAAGACGTACGCCTGATTCGAGCAGGCTACGATACGGATTCGTGCTGCGCCAGCGTTCTCCGAGCCGCTGCGAGTACATTCTCTGCGGCCCGCCCCATTCTCTCTCGAATGCAGGCTGAACTCCAAGCACGAGCTTGAGCTCCGCGATTCGGGAAATCAGCGAGTCGTTCAGCAGTTCCGCATGCTCAAGCCGATGGCGGAACGGGTTAGAATACGTCATTCGTCCATCGTCCTTCGTCCCTCGGCCCTCGGCGAGTCGCTCGTGGCTGCGGACAACCTGTTCCACTGCGCGGTCGCCAATCGCGTGCACCGCCGTCTGCAGACCCGCATCCGCGGCTCCGCGGAGAAACGATAGAAGCTTTTCATCGGTGACATAGCTGGCGCCGTTGTTGCCCGGCGCGTCCGAGTAGTCCTGGCCCAGCGCGGCCGTGCGCGACCCGAATGAGCCGTCAATCAGCAGGCACCCGCCGGCCTGCCTGAGTCCAAACCGGCGCGGGACTTCGAGATCCCAGGTCTGAAGATAGGGAACCGCATTGACTGCGGACGCGGCGAGACCATCGAGGAGCACGCGCCATTCATCGTCGGTAGTGTCATCGACACCGACTAAGGCGCCAACTGTGGTGACGCCTGCGGCCGCGGCCTCCAAGCCGGCTAGCCGGAGCGCCTCGCAAACCGTTACCGGTGACAGTCTGTGTTTGAATACCCGGGAGGCCTTCTCGTAGGCGTCTCCGCGCAGCACTCCGGTTGGACGACCGTTGCAGTCCGTCTCCATGCCCTGGAGATGGGGATCGGGGTTCTGGGGTCGGGGCCCTGATCCCTGGACCCTGGTCCCTGGCTCCTTGTCCCGGAGCAACTGCAGCCCGGCGGTATTGGTGACGGCCGAGTGGCCATCGACACGGTAGACGAACACCGGGAATTCGGAGATCACCCCGTCCAGTTCGCCCCGGTCCGGGTAGCGGTGCTCGCACAGCCGGTCGGGTTCGAGGCCAAACCCCAGCATCATGCCGTGTTCGAGAGCCGCATTGCGCCGGTCGCGCAGGCGCGCTTGTACGTCTTCGACCGAGTCCGCCCCGCTGAGATCGGCGAATACCTTCTGAAGGCCGGCTTCCATTGGATGCGTGTGTGAGTCAATCAGGCCGGGCAGGATGACGCCGGTTGGCGATTGGCGATTGGCGATTGGCGATTGGCGATTGCTGATGTCCCTGATTCTCGTATCGAATGCGACCGTCGCCGGCCTCGGCGCGGCCTGGGCATCTGTTATTGTCAGGCCGGTTAGCTTCACTCGGCGGCTGACCCGAGCGGACCGAGTCGCGCAATCACCTCGACGTGAAAAGTCTGCGGGAACATGTCGACCGGTTCGACTTCATGGGTGACGTACCCGGACTGTTCGAGCGTGGCAAGGTCGCGAGCCAGCGTGGCAGGGTTGCAGGAAACGTAGATGATGCGTCTGGGCCGCAGCGTGGCGATTCGGCGCAGAGTGTCGGCCGGACAGCCCTTACGCGGCGGGTCGAGGATAACGATGTCGGCGGATGCGACGCGGTTTACCGCCCGGTTCACGTCATCGCAGATGAACTCCACGTTGCGCACGTCCTGTTCCTGCGCGTTCACCCTGGCATCCTCGACGGCAGTGGCATCCGATTCCACGGCAGTGACTTGCTGAACGAAAGGCGCCATGAGCAATGATATCATGCCGACGCCGCTGTACAGGTCGAGCAGCACCTCATCGCCCAGGGGAGCGACGTGCTTTAGTATCTTGCGGCACAGTTCCTCGGCCTGCGGGACGTTTACCTGAAAGAACGACGGAGCCGCCACCCGGAATGTTTTGCCGAGCACCGTTTGATAGACGTGCCCGCGGCCGGCGAGCACTTTGACTTGAGGTCCCATTATGCGGTTCGTGCGCGACGGGACGACGCAATGCGCCACACCGATGACCCCGGGTTGTTCGGCTATCAGCTCGGCTGAGCGCTTGTCGAACTGGGGCGTACGGGTAACGATGACCGCCAATAGTCCGCCGTCCCGCGTCCCCTCGCGCAGCACGACGTGGCGGACGTTGCCGTCGTGGCGAGATTCATCGTATCCGGTCTCTCCGGCCGTGGAGAGGATGTCACGAATCGCCTCGCGGAGCAGGTCGAACTCCTCCGGGTGCAGCAGACATGCGGGGACGTCCAGTAGGTTGTGGGTACCGCGCCGGTAGAATCCGATGGCCAGGCCGTTGCCGGCCGTGCCGGCCGGGTACTGGATCTTGTTGCGGTAGCGCCATGGTTTGGACTCGGTAGTCACGTGGCGGACCGGCACAAACACCTTACCGATACGCTGGAGCGCCTCGTTGACATACAGCCTCTTGACTACAAGCTGCCCATCGTAGTTTATGTGCTGAAGCTGGCAACCGCCGCAGATGCCGTAGTGTGGACAGGCCGCCGAGACGCGCAGCGGGGAGGGTTCGAGGATTTCGTCGATTTCGGCCACGGCGTAGTCGCGCTTCTGGATGACGATGCGCGCTCGCACGCGTTCCTGCGGGGCCGAAAGCGGCACGAATACCTTCATGCCGTCGTGCGTGGCCAGGCCGTCGCCGCCCTGGACGAGCTTGTCTACCAGAAGCTCAACTACCACGCGATCTCAACCTGACGGACGATTTCAGAAGCCAGCTTCTTGACTGCCTCGGCCGCTGCCTGTTCCTCGGTCTTGGTGTTCGGGTCGTAGGTCACCTGAACCGAGACGTTGCCAGAGTAGAAATCTTCATCCCGGGTTTGGTCACGCGCTACGACCTGCGCACCCAGGCTGAGTTGATATGCGGATACGGCCTGGTCACCGGTGTAGGACGACGCATTGCGGGCGTAGTTCGACACGGTCACATTGACAACCAGGTCGGCGGCCTCGGTGTTGGTCACATGCAGCGCACGGTCCGTCGTGAACGCCGCCGTTAGTGAGTCGGTAACCGCCTGATCCAGGCCGGGTTGCGTTGTGGTATTCGTCGCCGGCGGCACTGCCACCGTCTTCAGATGCGACGGCAGCAGAGAATGGGTCGAGTAGCCGCAGCAGCCGGCGAGCAAAAGAAAACCAAGTGCTATTCCGCGCACCATTGATTGTCGGCAGGGCGGTTGCGAAGTCAAGAAACGATAGTACGGGCGCTGGAACTCAGACGCGAATCAACCCGGCGGCCGGAGGTTCGTCACTTAGAGTGGAGTGCCTTGGTTGGCTCGACACTCAACCCCGCAGTCAAGACCTTGCCCCGCACATTGCTGTCTACCCAGGCCGGAGGAAAGGTCATCGACGCCTCCAGCCGTGCTGTGATGCCGGCTATCGTGTAGTCGAGCACGGCCACCGGGCCGATCCCGACTTTGCTCGTTCGCGCGCCGTAGGATACTCCGAATCCCCGTATCTTCCTCGGCGTGCCTATGAGGCCGGAGAACTGCCACCAGAGCTTGGGGTTGAAGCTGATGCGGCCGCCTACTGCAACCGGAGTCCAGAGGGCGCGCAGGGTCACGGCCGGATCGCGCAGCCCGATGCCGCCTTCGATGCAGGGGAGAAGTACTTCGGGATAGTAGATGGCAGTAAGTCCCTGTTCAAAACTGAACTGACGCCATTCCTGCCCGAAGCGCAGGCCACCGGTGAGATAGTACTCCGGCGCTTCGTCGATGCTATCGTGACGCCAGTACCAACGATTGTACTCCAGGCGTGCGGCGGCGAAGCCAGGTGCAGGCGTGGTGGCCGACAGGCCGTCTTGGTACGCGATGGGGGCTACCACGCAGCCGGTGGACAGCAAACCCAAGGCTGCGAATACGGGCAGCAAACGACGGATTAGTCCTCCTCGGTCATCCGGGCGTTGAATAAACCGGCCTGACGGCGTTGTGCCGTCTACGTCAGACGTCGACGAAAGACGGTCCGGGGAATTATGGAGCAACGGGTCGGGATGTCAACACGCCCATCTTGCGAAGGCTGCGGTCACCAGGCACATGTGGTGCATGCACTGTCACACCCGGAACCGCGAGGACCATCACCGCGGCCGCAGCGGTATTCGCGCGGAGCACGAGTTAGAGTCAGCACTCAGCGGCTTCCAGTCGCAGACGACGGCGCTGATAATCCCAATGTCCGCATCATCCACAAGATTTGCGGACGGAATTGACTCCGGACTGGGCCGGGCTACGGCTGGAGGCGGGAGATGGTTTCGCGGGCGACGGCGAAGCGGAGGCTGTCGTCGGCGTCGGATGATGCCGCGTTCTTCCGCAACCATTCGAGGATGGGCGGGATGGTGCCGCCGTGGATACGCACCGAGCGGTTGACCGTTTCGGTCAGGACTTTGTGGGCCTGGAGCTTCACCAGCATCGAGTCGTATTCGATCTTCTTGCCTTCGGCTGTCAGCCACGCAGTGTGATAGACCAGCCATCGCAGGGCTTCGATATCGCCGGCCATGTCGCCGAGCGCCTGCTGGATTGTCTTGCGCTCGGAGATGTGCGTTCCCATCGAAGTCCAATCGTGGGCGTACTGGGCGCTCACTTCGAGCAGTCGGTCGCACGTGCCGAGTATCGCCGCGGCGCGGATGATCCGGGTGAGCGGGAACCATTTGCGGCCAAGGCTGAGGGCCTTGCCCGGAGTGCCGAGAACGTGGTCAGCAGGCACGGCACAGTTGGTGAGGGTGAGCAGGTTGCCGGAGAGCGTAGTTCCCGTCGCGCCGGGGTCAAGAATCAGACAGATCGGACCGATAGGACCGATCGGTCCCGTCGCGGAAGCGAAGACCAGGTGGAAGTCCGCCTTGGACTTCGCCAGGACCTTTGCGCCGTTCATGGTCCACCCGGACTCGGACTGGGTCGCGGTCGTGGCCATCTTGCTGGGGTCGCTGAAGGGCACCGGCTCATCAAAGGCCACCGTATACGTCTTGGAGCCCTCAACCACCGGCGCGAGGTAGTTCGGCTTCTGTGCGTCTGAACACTCACACAGGATTGGCGTGAGCTCGCCCCACTCGACCGGAATGATGGTCTGGCCGAGTTCGTCGGCAATCAGGCAGGTCTCAACCACTCCGAGCCCGCCGCCACCAAACGCCTCGGGTACACCCGCGCTATAGAGTCCCATCTCTTTGAGGCTCCCAGTTGCCGTCTCGACGATGGCCGCACGCTCGGCCGGGTCTTTGGCATTGAGGAACTTGGGTTCCTGCGGGAGCAGGTCGCGCCTCACGAACTCGTGCGCGGTCTGGCGGACCATGTCTGCATCTTCGCCGAAGGTGAAGTCCATGTTAGAAAAGGAATCGAGGGGTCGAGGATTCGAGGATTCCAATGTAAGACATCAGGATTTGCGGGTGTAGTCGGGGAGGAGGAGGGGAGACTTGATGTCGGAGCCCAGGCTTTTGGCCTTCATCTCCTCCCGCCAGCGTTCGAGATGCGTGAGACCGAGTTGCAGGTCACCGGTGCGTTCCTTGGCGAGTTTGGCCGCGGCGCTGCCGGCCCTGCGACCGAATACCACTACATCCAGTAAGGAGTTTCCCATCAATCTGTTACGACCGTGGACTCCACCCGAGGCTTCGCCGGCGACCAGCAGGTCCGGCACGTTGGTCGCGCAGTCTGCCGTAATCTCGACTCCGCCGTTCTGGTAGTGGAGCGTAGGGTAGACGAGCATCGGTTCTTTGGCGATGTCGATGCCGTGTCTGCCGAACTGACGGACCATGGCCGGCAGCTCGCGTTTGACCGTGCCGGGCCCGCGCCGGATTTCTATCATCGGCGTGTCGAGCCAGACGGCCTGCACCGCAGTCGGTGTGGTGAGGCATTTGCCGATGCTGCACTCGCGGATGATGGCGGACGCGACCACGTCTCGTGTCTCGAGCGGGAAGATGAACTGGTTGCCATCGGAGTTGACCAGTTGCGCGCCGATGCTGCGGACCTTCTCGGTCACTAGCAGGCCGAGTATCTGTTGCGGATAGGCGGCGCCGGTCGGATGGTACTGCATCGTATCGATGAATGCGAGGTGCGCTCCCGCGCGGTAGGCGAGGACGAGTCCGTCGCCGGTCGCTCCGTAGTGATTGGAGGTCGGGAAGCCCTGGTAGTGGAGTCTGCCGCTGCCGCCGGTAGCAATGATGACGACCTTGGCCCGGACGACCGAGTAGCGGTTCAGGTTGAGGTTCTGCAGCACCGCGCCGGTCACCGCGTCCCTGGCGTCAGTCAGGAGTTCGACCGCGGGCGAGAACTCGAGCAGCGTGATGTCGTTGCGGCTACGGACCTCGTCGCGCAGGGTGCGCATGATTTCGGCGCCCGTATAGTCGCGCGCGGTGTGCATGCGGCGGCGCGAAGTCCCGCCACCATGGATGGTCTTCATCGAGCCATCCGGGTTCTTGTCGAACATCGCGCCGAGGTCTTCGAGCCAGCCGATGGACTCGGGCGCATCGGATACTAGCGCCTCCACCAGGTCGGGCGTATTGGCAAAGTGGCCGCCGCCCATGACGTCGAGGTAGTGAATGGCTGGTGAATCAACATCCTTGTCTGCGGCCTGGATACCACCCTGCGCCATCATGGTGTTGGCATCGCCGAGACGGAGCTTGGTCGCGATCATCACTTTGGCGCCGGCGTTGTCGGCCATGATTGCTGCGGAGCAGCCCGCACCGCCGCCGCCGACGATGAGCACGTCGCAGTCATAGTCGGGCTTGTCCAGAGAAAGACCGGGGACCGGGGACTGAGGACCGGGGACTTCCGGCAGCGTGGAGTCGGCCTCAAGTAGTTGCGCCAGTTCGCGCGGGGTGCGGTCACCCGCATTCGGGCCGATGTGGAGGGTCGCGAAAGTCTCGGCCCGGTAGTCGGGGTGAAAGCCCTTGAGCAGCGCTTCCTTGGCCTCGGCCGTGGCGCGGGGGAAGGTCTCAGTCATGCGCTTCTCGCGGCCGGCGACGAGCCGGTTCAGTGAATCCTGCATGGTCGAAGGATAGCTCATCTTCCCTCCGACCGGACGAGTCCAGAATTCAGAAACCAGAAACCAGAATTCAGAATTCTTCGGAATCCGGCTCCCAACTCTGAACTCTGGGTTCTGAATTCTGACGTCTGGGTTTTCCTATTCCTCATGTCACTCTCCCGGCTCGATGTCGCGCTCGGCGTAGCGCTTCTTGAGTTCATCCTTGGACTGCTTCTTGGCTGCTGCGAGGTCGGCATTGAACTTGCCGGCCTTTATCTCCTCGCAGCGGCGGGCAAGGTGTTCGGATTTGGGGGCAAGGTTGCGGCCGTAGATGCGGCGGCAGAGCAGGGCCGCGTTGTGCTTGACCAGCTCGGCCGGGCAGCGAGAGACGCAAAGGCCGCACATGATGCAGTCGAATGAGATGTCGGCAGCCGCGGCAAGGTCGCCGCGTACAATCGCGGAAACATAGCCGAGCACGTCGATGTCCTGCGGGCAGGACTTGGTGCAGGTGTTGCACCCGTAGCAGCGAAGCATCTCGGGGTAGAGGTCGAGAACTTCCTTCGCCTCGCCCTTGAGTTCGGACAGGCGGTAGCGGGAGCGGTTGGCCGGGTAGAAAGGAATCATGGCGAGCTGCATGTCGGGCTCGACTTTGGTCTGGCAGGCCAAGGCGAACTTCAGGTGGTAGTCGCCGGGCATCCGGTACACCGTCGCGCACGCGCCGCAGAACCCGCCCCGGCAACCGACGCCGCGGACCAGTTTGTACCCGGCATATTCGAAGGCCTGCAGAATCGTCAACGAGTCGGGCACGCGGTGCCGCTCGCCCATGATGTAAATGTCAACAAGATTGGTATCAGCCATTCGCGGCCTCCTCAAGGAAAGCGTCCAGATAATAGTCGTCGGTCGGCCCGAGCCGTTCCAACAGGTGCTTCATCTGCTCGACCGTGCGGGTCTTCACGATGTAGTGCTTGATGCTGGTATCCACCTGCGGACACGACATGACGCAGGCATAGCAGCGGTCGCAGTCAGTGCCGACCATGGTCTCCAGCGCCAGCGAGGTGCGCTGGGCGGTCTTCTGCAGGCGCGCGGGCTCGCGAGCGAGGAGCGAGCAGATATCCACGCAGTTGCCGCAGCCGAGACATGCGCGGGTACCGGTCAGCTCCGCTTCGGTCTTGAGCGTATGGGACGGGCCGAAGCCGGAGGAGAGGAGTCGGCAGCGGGCTACCGGCGGCTCGGAAATGTCGAGGATGCGTTCGAGGACTTCGAGCACGTCCTCAATTTCAGTCTGTTTGGTGTTGGGCATGGTTGGAGATAGGAGCTATGGGATCAACACGACCTGTGAGGACGCTACGCAGCCTTCTGTTTCTTGAACTCTTCGGTCAGCATCGGAACTATCTTGAACAGGTCGCCGACGATGCCGTAGTCAGCCACCTTGAATATGTTGGCTTCCGAGTCCTTGTTGATGGCAACGATGGTCTTGGAGTTGATCATACCGACAAGATGCTGGATAGCGCCTGAGATACCGCAGGCGATGTAGAGCGAAGGCGCGACGACCTTGCCGGTCTGACCGACTTGGAACTGGTGGTCGCGCCAGCCGGCATCGACTGCGGCCCGCGACGCTCCGACAGCGGCGTTGACTACTCCGGCCAGTTCTTCGAGCATGACGTAGTTCTCAGGGCCCTTCATACCGCGGCCGCCGGAGATGATGATATCAGCCTCGGTCAGCTCAACGGTCTTGATTACCGCCTTCACGATTTCGGCGACCTTGGTACGGAGCTCGGCCGGGGCGGCGTCGCTTGCGACGATCTGGGCACCTTTGTCATTCTCGGGCTGAGCACCATAGGCCCGAGGGCGCATGGTTATGACGAGCGGGTTGGCCGAAGGTGCTTTGACTCGCGTGATTGCCTTCCCGGCATAGACCGGCCGGGTCAGGATGGGGTTGCCCGCCTCATCGAACTCCAGCGCGGTGCAATCCGGGATGATGGCCGTCTCGAGGCGGGCGGCAAGCGCGGCGCTCAGGTCCTTGCCCATGACCGTTGATGACAGCACTACAGTGTGAGGCTTGTGCTCGCGGCACAGCTTCTCGATGGCGCCGGCGTATCCGTCCGGTGTGTAGAACTGAAGCGACGGGGAATCGACGGTGATGACCTTGTTCACGCCGAACTTCACGACTTCGTCGGCAAGGCCTTTGATGCCGGAACCGACTATCACCGCGGCCAAATCACCGCCGCGCTTCTCGGCGATCGCATAGCCGACACAGAGGTCTTCGAACGCGACCTTCTTCAGCTTGCCTTCACGCTGTTCGCAGAATACGAGTACCATTCAGTTGCTCCAGTCCTGTGCTTAGGAAACAGTCGGCCCGGCCCGCCCCGACTTTCCGCCATCGAGGGAAGTCAGACGCATCGATTGGGCTCCCGGGGATTGTAGCAGGCGGAGGGACTAAGTCAACGCGGGCGGGATACCGGCGCCAATGCTGCTTGACATGCAAACATCCTGAGCTAGAGTGGAACTGGCCATGGTGATACTATTGCTTGTACTGAACCTGGCGCCGGGGTTCGGTCCGGCCAGCACGCCGGTAGCGAACACGGTCGTCAATGACTTCAACCCGCAGGCAATGCGCGGAAGACCGAAGGGACGCTTCGCGACCAAGGACGGCACGCCGGAGACGGCATGGACCCGACCCGTCAGTACGGTCTACACCTGCGGCGTAACTCCTGTTCAGGACACCCTCATGTGGGTTTCGGCCGGGCAAAGCGAGCTCAAGATCTACATCTACAACATCAAGGACCCATCGCGTCCGCTCATAGACAGCTTTCCACAGACCGGCGGCCCGTCCGGCTGGGGCATCCGCGACATGGCGTGGAAGGCATCAACCAACGAAGTCTTCGCCGGGTTCGACAATCAGAAGTTCCACGTCTACGACGCGACGACGAAGGTGCCGAAGCACACGTACACGGTTTCCGGCTACAGCGGCACGGCCCGCGGCTTTGGCTACGACCCGGCCCAGGATTCATGCTGGACCTGCGACTTCGACAGCAGCTCGATGACCAAGTTCTCAATCACCGGCGCCAACGGCCACGCGGTCAGGGGCGCAGGCGAAATGATGTCTTCATACGGCATCGCGTGGAGCCGCCTGCAGAACTGCTTCTGGGTAACTCAGGCCGGCACCGCCGGCTCCAGCCCGATATACAAGATGGACCCGAGCTACGCCTGGGTGGACAGCTTCAACCCGGCCGGCTGGGACCTGGGCGGCGGCTGCGAGATGTGGGAAGACACAATGCTCCTGGCAGTGGACCAAGTCACGTCCGGGCAGGACGCAATCTGGTGCTTCAAGTTCAACATTCCGGCGCACGATGTCGGCGTTGCTGCCATAGTTGCGCCGCCGGGTGGAGTCAATCCCGGGGCAGTGACCCCGAAGGCAAGCGTCAGGAATTACGGGAGGAATGCTGAATCCGGCATCCCGGTGACATGCTGGATTGACTCCGGCGCAATCCGGGTCTATACGGCAAGCACCTCCGTCCCGGGTCCGCTCGAGCCAGGTGAGGACGACACGGTCAGCTTCTCGCCGGAATGGAACGCGGGCCCGGCAGGAGCCCGATACGGAGTGACGATGTTCACCGCTCTCGGTGGCGACGAGAACGCGCACGACGACACCGTAGTCGGCACGACCCTAGTCTCGGGAGCAGTATTTGCCGACACTATTCATGTTCACGGCGTCGGATCTACCACTCCGACGATTGACGGCAACATCGCCACAGGCGAGTGGACGGCCTCGACGATGTATGACATAAGCGACGTCGCCGGTCGCGGTGGCAGTCCGCAACCCGAGGGTTCGTGCATAGCCTACTTCCTTTACGATTCGAGTTTCGTCTACCTGGCGGTGGACTGCCCGTATCGAACGACCCGCGTAAATGGAGACCAGTTCGGCCTGTACGTCGACGAGGACCGCAGCGGTACGTGGCCAGCCGACTCAAGCGAAGGCGACCATTGGGTCGACGTAGACACGGGCGCAGTCCTGTACGAAGCGCTGCTTGACACGACCGGTAGAGACACCGGGTCGCTGGTTGTAGTACCGGGCTCGTCGAGCGCGAGTTCGCTTGCCAGCGGCCATCTCCAATTCGAGGCCGAGATTCCAATCGGCATGTCAAAGTGGCAGCTCAATATCGGCCAGGGAGACACCGCCGGCTGCTTCCAATACGCTGCCGTGGACAGTGGCCGGACCTACGTCGGCTGGTGGCCGCAGACGTTGACCGGCTCGCGGTGGCCGAATCCTCGATACTACGGACTGATGGTCTTTGATTCACTCACTGCCGGCGTCGGGAGCCGAGCTTCAGGGCCGTCGTGCGTCTTGTACAGGGCAAGGCCCAGCCTGGTCCGAGACCACGCGAGCATTAGCTACTACGTGAGCCGGCAGGCAGAAGCAGAACTGGCGGTGTACGATGCGGCTGGCTCGCTGGTGAAGACCCTCGTGAAGGGTAAGGTCGCACCATGCGAGCTGACCGTCACCTGGGACCGGACGGACAACAGCGGCAGACGCGTTGCGGACGGCACGTATTTCTACCGCCTGACGGCCGGAGGGGAATCGGTCTCAAGCAAGGCAATCGTCCTCCGGTAGTAACCGGCCAGTCGGCTAAGGTCGCAGCCGGCGGTATCTTCACCGCTTGATTCGGGCCGCGGCGCGCGTCGCGGCTCTCCAAGAAGCTCAGCACGCTGGTCTCAACGTAACTTGCAGAGTAACCTGGGAAGGAACTCGGGCGGGATAGTGGAAAGTGACTCGGCAATGACCTTGCGAAGGAACGTCGTCTGTTTCCTGACAAGGAACTAAGCAAGAAGCCGGCGTCGTTCCTCGCGAGGAAAGGGGCGAAATAGCTTCACAAGAGGCTGAACAGGTAGTCCGCATCATTCATGGCTGGGTTCCTCGGGTTGTGACTTCGGACGCGACGGGGATAGCTGCAGGGGGAGCATAGGAGGGGTTCGGGCGGTAAGTGTTAATAGAGAATTGATAATAAAGAAGTTAGGACAGCAACTGGCGGGCCACGTGATATGTTCTATGCTGCAAGCGTGGCGGAAATGCCGTTGAAAGTGAGCGCGGCTAGTGGTTGCGGATGAGTGAGTTAAGTCTGTTTTCTCTGCTGTATTCTCGTGCATGGCTACCTTGCATGAGAAGTCGACCTGCTGTCGAGC
>DATJQV010000021.1 GCA_035505375.1 bacterium
TACCTGTTCTGAAGAAGGCGATCGCGGACTACATCGCCACCAGCAACCAGAACCCGCACATATTCGTCTGGATCGCCACCGTCGAAAGCATCATGCGCAAGATAGCCAAATGCAAAGAAGCGTGTGACGCACTACACTAGGATCGAGACAATCGTCATTCACGGCGGCGCGTGGAGGCTTGGCGACTCGATCGGCTCCCGCGCGAGCATCCAGGCCGCGCTGCACCTCGGATTCCAGGCGCTGCGCAAGACCGGCAGCGCCCTCGATGGCGCACTCGCCGCAGTGCACGCAATGGAGGACGACCCGGACTTCAACGCCGGCACAGGTTCTTCGCTCGCCCTGAACGGGCGGTGCCTGATGGATGCATCGGTGATGCTCTCGGACGGCCGGTTCGGCGCGGTGGGCGCGCTTGAAGGCGTCCGGCATCCGATAGATGTCGCTTGCAAAGTTATGACCGATACCGACCATCTCCTTATCTGCGGCAACTGGGCGACCCGGCTCGCCCGGTTCTGGGGTTTCCCGAAGTATGACCCCATCACCCCAGCCGAACGCCGGAAGCTGAAGGCGCTGCGCCGGGCCGGTTCGCCTTACTACGCGCGCCAGCGACATTACCTGTCATTTGGCACGGTCGGCGCGGTGGCGCTCGACCGGTATCGACGGATTGCGGTCGCCACATCGACGGGCGGAGTACGCGGCAAGCTACCCGGCCGCATCGGCGACACCGCGCTCTACGGTGCGGGCACGTTTGCCGACCGGAACGGTGGCGCCTCTGCAACCGGTCTGGGCGAGGAGGTCATTCGCCTCGGTCTGAGCCGGCGGGTCTGCGACCTGCTCGCCGCACACCGGACGCAGGCGGCAGTCGACATCGCCTTGCGCGGCTCCCGCCACGTCGGTGTCATCGCCCTCGACCGCAAAGGCGACATCGGCCTCGGCCACGCCACGCCGGACATGACCTGGGGATGGATGCGTGGCGACGAAGAGAAAACGTGCTGACCGCCTTCAGCTTCTGTCATCAAGGTTGTGGCTTCTGACTTCGTCCGCTCTCTCGCCACTCTCCCCTGCAGTTTGGGAGAAAAGGGGACAGGGAGAAAAGGGGACACATTACTTATCTCAATCCGAAGCGCGTCAAGAGAGTGTGGCCTTGTGGCAGCAGCAAGCCTCAAGCCAAGGGATTTCCGATTTTAGATTGGCGATTGTAGATTGGAGCGGCTCCGCCGCGAGACTAAGGTTGAGGTCGAGGCTAAGATGGGGGAACTGCGTCGCAGCCAAAGCACAAGCTGAGAGCTCACAGCCGCGCAACGGTCAATCCCTAGCCCCTAACCCCTCGCCCCTCATCCCTCGACCCTTCCTTGCCTTGACTCGTCCCATTCCGGCAATAAGCTAGTTGCGTCGGGCGAGAGGACGATTCCGGCGGTTGAGGATGACGCCGGCTTCCTGTCGAGGCAGCAGAATCTGCCGGAACGAGCCCGCCCCTGTGGTCTAAAGGAGGAACAATGTCGCGAAGTTTCGCTGTATTGCTGTGCTGTTGGATGCTGACCGGAGCCGCGAGCGCTCGCGCCGAGTTGCACCGCCTCGGGTTCATAACGAGGAACCTGGATAAGCTCGCACCCGGACACAAGGTGACGAGCGTGCCGGTCGGGCTGGCTGCGAGGTCCTTCCACGACCTCACGTCTGCGGACCTCACGAGCGAAATGCCGCCGGTCGGTAACCAGGGGCAGCAGGGTTCGTGCGCCTCGTGGGCCATCGCCTACTATCACCGCTCGCAGCTTGAGTACCACGAGCGGCACTGGGACCTGACCGACCCGCATCACCAGTTCAGCGCGGCCTTTGCGTACAATCAGGTCAATGGCGGCGGCGACAACGGCTCGAGCTTCGACGATAACATGCCGCTCATCTGTGAGCAGGGCTGCGCAAACCTGGTCGACTGCCCGTACAACGACGGCGACTGCACCAGTTGGCCCTCAGAGTCGGCCTACTCCCACGCCATTCCTTTCCGCGCCAGGACCTGGGCGTGGTTCGGCACCGCCGATACGACCGGCATCGACATGATCAAGCAACTGCTGGCGAACGGCAGCACTGCGTGTCTGGGGATAGCGGTCTATGGTAACTTCGACAATATCGCCAGCTACAACTACACGTACTGCGCATCCGACCGGACTGGCAACAACCGGGGCGGGCACCTGGTGACTTTCGTCGGCTACAACGACACGCTGACTACGCACGACGGCAAGGGCGCCTTCAGAATGGTCAACTCCTGGGGCACGGGTTGGGGTCAATCGGGCTATTTCTGGATGTCCTACCAGGCGGTGATGGACGGCTACCTGAGCAGCCAGACAGCGGGGTACATGACTGACACGGCCGGGTACTCGCCGAAGCTTCTGGCCCGGGTGCAACTCAGCCACCCGGCCCGCGAACGGGTCGGAATCGAGTTCTCGATTGGTGATCGCGCGAATCCGCTTTGGCTGTACGACTTCCGCACGTGGTGCCACCCGTCAACCGACCAACCCTTCCCGGCCAACAGCATGGTGTTCGACCTGACGTACATGGTCGACGATTCCGGCAAGGTCCACGACGGCGCTTCATACATCAAGAACGGCCAGACCGACTCGATCTACTTCGTCACGTCCGCAGGGGACGGCAAGGCCGGCGCCGTCCTCAGCTCGTCGGTTCAGTATCTTGACTGGGATACGCTCTTCTTCTCGAGGTCAACCCCGGAGAGTATCCCGGCCAACGGAGATGTGGTCGCAGTCGGCCATCGCATCTGGGAGATTAACAAGGATAAAGACGTCGCGGCCAACTGGATATTCACGCCGAACGGAGTCGTCAAAGCGGACAGTTCGTATGTGCCCAGAGCCGAGGTCCGGAACTACGGCAACTCGGCAGCCAGCTTCCCGGTCCGGCTCACCATCAGCACCGGCTATGCCGATACCGTGCAGGTGACGGGGCTGCAGCCCGGGCACGCCGACACGGTCCAGTTCAAGTCATGGATAGCACCGCAGCGCTGCTTCGCCACGGTCCGGTGCTCGACCGCCCTCGTCGGGGACCAGTACGAGGGAGACGATGTGAGCACCGCATTGGTCTGGGCCATCTTCCACGATGTCGGCCTGACTGACATCGTCTCGCCCAGCGACACAGTCGACTCAGGAACCGTCGTCCGTCCTCAGGTCCGCGTCTGGAACTACGGCAGCCAGACCGAGCTCGTCACCGCCACGATGCGCATTCCCGACGAGGGGTATTCCCGAATGACACAGGTGTCGGTTCCATCCCGTCAGGGCATGTCGGTCAACTTCGCGGCCTGGGCTCCCAAGCTGGTGGGCAGCCACGTGGTCAGGTGTTCGCTGTCGCTGGCCGGTGACACAATACCATCGAGCGACGACACGATGAGCCGGCAAGTCGTAGTGACAAGGGCCGCGGGCGTGGCCGAGGCAGTAACAGTCCCGCTCGAATTCCGTTTCGACGTGCCGCGCCCGAGTATCTTCAGCCGGAGCGTGGCTGTGGCCTTTGCGCTGCCGCACCAGGCCGACGTGTCGCTTTCGGTCTATGACGCGACCGGAGCGATGGTCCGGAAGCTCCGGCACGGCATCACTGCAGCCGGAGAGTACCGGCTGAGCTGGGATGGCCGAAACGACGAGGGCCGCACGGTGCCGGCCGGCACGTATTTCTGTCGACTCGATGCCGGCGACCACCGCGCGACGGCGGTGCTTCTGAAGCTCTAGGTCGGGATACCTGCCGACGCGCTGTCCGCACCTGGCCGGACCCCGGTACAGGATTCGGCCCGACCCGGCCTCGGCCGCCTGGAACCGGGCCCAAGCGGCTGGCGGCCGCGGCCTCTCCCCTGTCTTTGACTTCCGCCTCTGTCTTGGCTATACTGACCGGCCATGCGAGGGTGGCGGAACTGGCATACGCGCTGGATTTAGGATCCAGTCCTTAACGGGATGGGGGTTCAACTCCCCCTCCTCGCATGCAACCAAGGAGAAGGTTGAGGCTGAGGTTGAGGTCGAAACCGAAGCCACGGCCTTCCGCGAACCTTCACCTGGACCTTAACCTGAACCTCGACCTTTTGTAGGAGTGCTTTTGGAAAAGATAGTCCGGTCACCGAAAGAGTGGCTGCGCGAGATTGAGGTAACAATTGAGCCCGAGAAGCTGAAGGCGAAGATCGAGGAATCCTTCGTCGAACTACAGCCCAAGGCCGTGGTCCCCGGATTCCGGGTGGGCCACGTGCCGCGCGCATTGCTCGAACGCCGCGTCGGCAGCCAAGTGGAGAGCACATCAGCCGAGGACCTGGTCGAGGACGCAATCCGCGAGGTGCTGGCCGACGACGCAATCAAGCCCATCACCGAGCCCAAGTTCGCCAACCTCGAAATCGCACCCGACAAAACCATCAAGTTCCAGCTCTCATTTGAGGTAATTCCCGAGTTCCAGCTAAAGGAGTACACCGGTCTCACACTCAAGAAAGAGGAGCCGACCGGGTTCGAGGCCGAGTTCGAGCGCCGGCTGCAGGAGCTGCGCGAGAAGTGCGCGACCTTCAAGCCGATCGGCCGGGCCGCGCAGGAACATGATTTCGTCGTGGTAGACTACAAGACATCTGTCGGTGACACTGAGACCGGCAAGCCGCGCACGAATGTAATGATGGAACTCGGCGACGAGATGAACTCGGCCGAGGTCAATGCGGCGCTGGTCGGCGCCCGGCCCGGCGATGAGCGCACCGCGACGACAACGTTCCCGGCCGACCATTCGGACCAGAAGCTGGCGGGCAAGACCCTGACCTACAAGTTCGTGGTCCGCGACGTGAAGGAGCGGATTCTGCCCGAGGTGAACGAGGAGTTCGCCACCGACCTGGGATTCGAGAGCATGGACAAGCTCCGAATTGAGATCAATGAGTCGATCCTGCTTGACCGGAAGCGGCTTGTGCAGAACGGGCTGAAGAACCAGGCATTTGACTTCCTGACCGCCGAGCACCAGTTCGAGCCGCCCGAGTCATGGGTCGAGTCGTCGCTCGACCGCCTGCGTACGCAGTACAACCTGCCGGAGGACGACGCGACCCGGGAGAAACTGATGCCGGTGGCACAGAAGTGGGCGAAGTTCGACTGCATCGTCGCGAAGATTGCCGAGAAGGAAAGCCTCACCGTGACCGATGAAGAACTGAAGCAGCAGGCGCAGGAAGTGGCCGAGGAGTCGAAGCGGCCGGTCGAAGAGGTCGAGTCGATGCTCGGCAGCGCGGTCTATAAGAACCAGCTCCTGCGCGAGAAGGTGCTCAAGCTGGTCGTGGACAAGGCCAATGTGACGTGAAGCCGAGTTCCCAGTTACCAGTTTCCAGTTTTCAGTCCTCGGCCCTGCAAGCGGAAATCGTAAGTCGCACATCGACAATCGAAAATGAGTTGGAGGTCCCCGTGTTGATACCGATGGTCATCGAACAGACCGGCCGCGGAGAACGCGCGTACGATATCTACTCCCGGCTGCTGAAGGAGCGCATCATCTTCCTTGGCTCGCCGATTGACGACAACGTCGCCAATCTCATCGTCGCCCAGTTGCTCTTCCTCGAGGCCGAAGACTCGGAGAAGGACATCAACCTCTATGTCAATTCACCCGGCGGCGTGGTCTCCTCGGGCCTCGCCATCTACGACACGATGCGCTACATCAAGGCCAAGGTCTCGACCACCTGCATCGGCGAGGCCGCCTCGATTGCCGCGCTCCTGCTCGCCGCGGGCGAGAAGGGCAAGCGATTCGCGCTGCCCAACGCCCGGGTCATGATTCACCAGCCCTCAGCCTCGGGCATCTCCGGCCAGGCAACCGACATCGAAATCCATGCCCGCGAGATACACAAGCTGAAGGAAGAGCTGTCGCAGATCATGGCCAAGCATACCGGCCAACCGTTCGAGAAGATTGTCGAGGACTCTGACCGCAACTTCTTCATGTCCGCGGAAGAAGCCAAAGCCTACGGGCTGATTGACGACGTAATCGAGAAGCGGAAATGACGACCGGCCCGAAGCGGCGGACGACCCGCAACCGCTGCTCGTTCTGCGGCGTCGAGGCCGGCCCCGGGGTGAAGCTTGTCCAGGGACGTACCGGCCGCATCTGTGAGCGTTGCACCGCGACCATTTCCGGCCTGTTCCACGAACAGGCCGAGGCCACGGCACCGGGCGCGCCCGCGTCCGTTCCCAAGCCGGCCGAAATCAAGTCCTTCCTCGACGAATACGTCATCGGACAGGAGCACGCCAAGAAGGTCATCTCGGTCGCGGTCTACAATCACTACAAGCGCGTCTTTACGCCCCGCACCGACATCGACGTCGAGAAATCGAACATCCTGCTCATCGGCCCGACCGGCGTGGGCAAGACGCTGATTGCCGAGACCCTTGCCCGGTTCCTGCACGTCCCATTCTCGATTTCCGATGCCACGCCGCTGACCGAGGCCGGCTACGTCGGTGAGGACGTGGAGAACATCCTCCTGCGCCTGCTTCAGGCCGCTGGCGGTGACGTCCGCAGGGCCGAGACCGGGATTATCTACCTCGATGAGATCGACAAGCTGGGCAGAAAGCAGGACTCGCCTTCCATCACCCGTGACGTGTCCGGCGAGGGCGTACAGCAGGCTCTGCTCAAGATTCTCGAAGGAACGGTCGCCAACGTTCCGCCGCAGGGCGGCAGGAAACACCCGGAACAGCAGTACATCCCCATCGACACGCGGCACATACTCTTCATCTGCGGCGGGATGTTCAACGGCCTGGAAAACGTCGTGGAACGTCGCATCCACTCCAGTACCCTCGGTTTTGGTGCGGACATCTCTCAGCGCAGGCAGCGAACTTCCGATGATCTGCTCCCGCTGGTCGAACCGGACGATCTCATCAAGTACGGGCTGATACCGGAACTGGTCGGCCGGCTGCCGGTCATCGCCGGACTCCACAGCCTTTCCAAGGAAGCGCTGATCGACATTCTCACCAAACCCCGCAACGCCCTCACCCGGCAGTTCGCCTTCTACTTTGAGATGGAGGGCGTCAAACTGACGTTCACTCCGGAGGCATTGGGCGCGGTGGCGGAAATCGCCGCCGCTCGCAAGACCGGCGCCCGTGCTCTGCGCGCAGTGCTTGAGGAGACGATGCTGAACATCATGTTCGAGCTGCCCTCTCAGCCCGACGTCGAAGAGTGCGTCATCACCGAGCAGACCGTGCGAACAAAGCAGCCGCCGGAGTACATCCTCAGACGGCTGCAGCGCAAAGCTCAGTAGTCTTCTAGCTCCGCATCCTCACTTTTTCATTCTGACTTCGTCCCTGGCTAGCAGCTAGGCTTCCGGCTCAAACTGGTCCTTGCCCGCCCCGCAAACCGGGCAGACCCAGTCCGCCGGCAGCTTCTCAAAAGGCGTTCCGGCCGGAACTCCGTTGTCCGGATCGCCGGCCGCCGGGTCATACACGTAACCGCATACCTGGCAAACGTACTTCTTCATCTTGTTAGTCCTTTCAGAGTCCTCAGCGTTCTTCGCGGCCATCGTCGCCGCATAGGTCGGTGCGTTCTTGCCCGTCTTTCCGCCCTTTACCTCGTGGTAGTAGGCATAGGTCAGAGGCGTGCCCTGCCGCACCAACTCGCTGGCCACCACGTCGGCGACAAACATGGTGTGTGAACCGCAGTCGACCGCGGTCCTGACCCTGGCCTCGACCACTGCCAGGGCGTGTTCGGTCAGGAGAGGACAGCCGGTAATGCCGTCGCGGTACCCGGCATGAGCGAACTTGTCGTACTCGCGGCCCGAGCGGAATCCGAAGACGCCTATGAACTGAAGCGGTGTCTCCTGTTCGAGAACCGAGACGGCGAAGAGACCGGTCTTCATGATCATCTCATGAGTAAGATTGGCCTTGTTCACGCTGACGGTAACCTGGCACGGAGCGATGGCAACCTGGACCAGGGTGTTGATGACACAGCCGTTTCGCTTCTCTCCATCGCGAGCCGTGACGACGTAGAGACCGTAGGTGATTGTGTTGAAGACAGCGGGGTTGATCCTGGAACGGTCGATCTCGCAGTGAGCACCGGTTCCGGCCTGCTCGATCATGCGCCGACCCGCTCTCTCAATCTGCCGGCGACCGTCTTGCCGAACTCGCGACACTGAATCAGCGCGGCCGCGTCGGGGACGAACTTGAGCCTCAGGGCGGGCAGCGCAATCTCGACTCCCATCTCGCGCAACGCAGCTTCAACCTGGGCGCAGGCCTCGCCGCTCCAACCGTAGGAACCGAACGCGGCGCCGATGAGGTTCTTCGGCTTCAGTCCGCGCACGTATGCGAGCACATCAGCCAGAGTCGGAAAGACAGTGTTGTTGATGGTCGGAGACCCCACGAGAAATGCGCCCGCGCAGACCAGATCGGTTATCACGTCCGCGCGAGTCATGCAGCTCATCGGCATGACCACCGCGTCGGTCCCGCCGTCGCGCAGCCCGTCAGCAATCGAACGCGCCATGGTTGCCGTGCTCTGCCACATGGTGTCATAAGCGACCACGGCCCGGTTTTCCGGCTTCTGCGTAGCCCACTTCGCGTACCAGCCAAGCAACGTGTCGAAGTCCCTGCGCCAGACCGGACCATGGTCCGGCGCGATCGTCTTGATGCTGATGCCGAGCGTCTCGATGCGGTCCAGCAGCTTCAGGATCAAAGGCGAGTACGGCAGCAGGATGTTGGCAAAGTACCTCTTTCCCTCATCCAGCAGCACGGCCAGGTCATTCTCGTCCGCAAAGAGCCTCGGCGTCGCGAGGTGCATCCCGAAGCCATCCTGAGAGAAGACCAATTCGTCCTCGTGAAGATATGAGATCATCGAGTCCGGCCAGTGAAGCATCCTTGTTTCGAGGAAAGTGAAGTTCAGACCGCCGAGCCTGAGCAGTTCCGTGTCCTTGACTGCGGTGATCTCCTGCCGGTCGAGTTGCTGGTCGTGCAGGTTCTTCACGCCCATCTGCGACGCGTAGACTTTGTCGGGCTTGATAACGTCGATGACCTGTGGGAGGGCACCGGAGTGGTCCATCTCGGCGTGGTGCGAGACTATCACCTTGACCTCGGACGGGTTCACGACTGAGGCCACGCGCGCGAGCATCTCGTCCCGGAAAGGTGCCTTCACGGTGTCGATGAGCACCGGGTAGTCGCCCATCACCAGATAGGCGTTGTAGGTCGTGCCTCGCTGGGTTGAATAGCCGTGAAAATCTCGCAGCGCCCAGTCGACTGCACCGACCCACCAGACGTGCTCACTGACTTTGATCGCCGAGAACCCGCTACCAGCCATTATTCCTCCGTTGGACCGCTCTTTCCCGACTGACTGCTCTTCTCCTAAGCGCCAGCTCCGGCCGCGGCCGGCTGCGCGTACAGTGCCGCCAGCTCCGGTGCAAGCACGAAGGTCCGCGTCCCGAGTTCTCGGTCGAGCATCAGGATTCCGCGTCCGTCGTTCCCGACCAGCTTGAGGTCCTGCGCGACCTTGGAGGTGTTCGCCTCCTCCTCGACCTGCTCATCCACAAACCACTGTAGCAGGGTTCGCGAAGCATGGTCGTTCTCAGCCAGGGACAGCTTCACCAGCCCGTCGATCTTCGCGGTAATGAACTTCTCGTGCTCGTAGGCGGCCTCGAATGCGGCAAGCGGGGACTTCCAGGCCTGCGGCGGCGCCGCAATCGGGTGGAACTGGACGTGCCCGCCCCGCTCAACGATGTGCTTGTAGAACCGCATCGCGTGCGTGACCTCTTCCTGCACCTGGGCACGCATCCACTGGCCCATACCAGGAAAGCCATCCGCGTCGAAGTACGCAGCCATCGAAAGGTAGATGTAGGCTGACTCCAGCTCGTACTTGATCTGCTCGCTGAAGGCCTCTTCGATCTTCTTCGGGACCATGCTCACGCTCCCTTCCACAGGCCGTGGAGATTGCAGTACTCGCGCGCGAAGACCGTCTTCGCCTCGACCGAGAACAAGGCCTCGGGCGCCTGCCCCGGTGACAGGAACTGCCGGTATGCCTTATCATCGGCCACGAGTTCAATCCACTCGATGAAGTGCTTCTCTTCCATCGGGTGCGGGACGCTGCCGACCTTCACCTTGTACCCGCCCGCGACCTTCTCGATCACCGGCACATGCTTCTCTCTTGACGCGTCGGTCGTGTTCTCGACCAGCAGCTTCATCGGCTTGCCGCAGCAAACGAGTTGCCCGGCCCCGCCATCCAGGACTTCGACGATATTCCCGCAGACTTCACATCTATAGACTTCCAGACGCTTTGCCATATTAGCTTCCTCCTATTTCAAACCCGCAGGGATTACTGCCCAACCAGTCTCGTATCGATCCCGCTGAACCCGCATTCCGGGATGTAGCAGGTCACATTCGTGAACTGACAATGCTCGTGGCAGGACGGGCACGTCTCCGGCGGCTGCGCCGCCTGCAGGACGTAGTGGCACTTGCTGCACTGCCAGTACGGGGCATCGGACGGCGCCGGCTGCTGCGACACCGGCTGTTGCCGGATCGGAGTCCGGGCCGGAGTTGCGCTCGCAGCCTCCTCACCGGCCAGCATCATCGGCTGGCCGCAGCACACGAGCCTGCCCCCACCCTGATGAACAACCGCAATAATCTGCCCACATACTGAACAACTGTATACCTGTTGCCTAGCAGTCATCAAAGACTCCTTTCCGATGTCGGAATCACTGCAGGTCCTTGACCACCTGCAGCACCGGAGCGAAGTCAGGCTGCGAGCCTGTATCCTTCACAAGTTGTACATAGCGGATGACACCTTGGCGGTCTACGACGAACACTGCGCGCGCCAGCAGGCGTGCATCTTTGACCAGCACGCCGTAGGCCGTGCCGAACGAGGCGTCGCGATGGTCGGACACAGCGACTACTCGGTCGACGCCAGCCGCACCACACCACCGCTTCTGGGCGAAAGGCAGATCCATGCTGACCGTCAGAATCACTACATCGCTCCCCAGCTTGGACGCCTCGGCGTTGAAGCGCCTGGTCTCAATGTCGCAGACCGGTGTGTCGAGCGACGGCACCGACGCGATGACCACGACCTTGCCCTTGAACTGAGACAACGACACCGGCTTCATGTCATTGCCGACCGCGGTGAAATCGGGCGCCTCATCCCCGACATTCAGCTCCTTGCCGACCAGAGTCGCCGGCTTGCCGCCGAAGACCACTGCTCCCGGACGTTCAGTCATTGTACTCTCCTCTATCTGGCCCTGCCCTTTACTGCACCGGACCGCGTGACCTGTTCTACCAGTTCTCGCCCAGCAACTCGAAGTAGGCCTGGGGATGGGCACAGGCCGGGCACTGCTGCGGGGCTTCCGTCCCCTCATGCAGGTAGCCGCAGTTCAGGCAGCGCCAAACCACCTTGTTCCCGCGCTTGAAGACCCGGCCCGCCTCGAGGTTCGCGGCCAAGTCGCTGTAGCGCTTCTGGTGCTGCTTCTCGGCAACCGCGATGTTGCGGAACACGGTGGCTACCTCGTTGAAGCCCTCATCCTGTGCGGTCTTCGCAAAGTCGGGATAGAGCGTTCCCCACTCGAACATCTCGCCTGCGGCTGCTGCCTTGAGGTTATCGAGAGTCGTGCCTACCTTGCCTGCCGGGTACGCCGCCTGGATCGTGACGTCGCCGCCTTCGAGGAACTTGAAGAACCGCTTTGCGTGCTCCTTCTCCTGGTTGGCGGTCTCTTCAAAGATCTGGGCCATCTGCATCAAGCCATCGTTGCGGGCCTGACTGGCGAAGTAGGTATAACGGTTGCGTGCCTGTGACTCGCCCGCGAAGGCGGCCAGCAGGTTCTTTTCGGTCTTGCTGCCCTTAAGCGTCATTTTGATGCTCCTTAGAGTTACATTGTATCAATACTGGGGTACGACACGAGCAAATATTTGACTTCTCCTATGTTCCTCGGGATTCGGGACTTCCATCGCGCAGGCGATTGATCTCGTCCTGCAGACTCAGTATCAGTTCGACTGCGTCGAGCCCGATGTCGAAGTCGGTCATCAGCCGGTGAATACGGCGCAGTCGGGCAAGGTCGGAATCATCCAAAAACAGCCGGCCGGCCTCGGCGGTCCTGGCGTGAACGACTTCACGCTGTACACACTCGACAATGATGAGTTCGTCGAGACCAGTCATCTCAACCAGTACCTGGATTTCGTAGCCCGGCATTACTTCTCCTCCGGTCGCATCCCGGCAAGCTCCTTGAGCAGCGCTCGCTCCTTCTCGGATAGCCGAACCGGCAGCCGGACGTCGATAGCGACGTACAAGTCACCGCGCGCGCCGGCATCACCGTTAACCGGCATGCCCTGACCTTTGAGCCGAAGCTCGTTTCCAATCTGCGTCTCGGCCGGTATCTTGAGCCGTGCCTTGCCCTCGAGCAGCGGGACGGTCACCTCGCCGCCGAGCAGCGCTGTGTACAAAGGAACCTGAACCCGGGTATGCAGGTCATTGCCCTCACGGACAAACCGAGGGTCGTCCTCAACTGCAATCACGATCCACAGGTCGCCGGGCTGTCCTCGTCGGCCGGGCATACCCTGGCCCCTCACTCGCATACGCGACCCATTGTCGACGCCGCGCGGTATCTTCACCTCTATTGTCGGTCCGTCGGAGCGCTTAAGCCTACGGACAGTGCCCTTATATGCCTCGGCCAGGGTAACGGTTACCGGCTGCTCGATGTCTCGGCCGCGAGTTGCGCGCGGCTGAGCCTGCGTGGCACCTGCTCCGAACAGGTGCGTAAAGAAGTCCGAGAACGGTGCTCCCTCGCCAAACAGGTCCTGCAGGTCTTCGTTTGTGTACCTTGTGTATCCGCCCTCTTGTTGTCCGGTTTGATACCGGCTCCAGTCAAAGTCACCTGTCTGCCCGGACTGCTGGGCCCGCTGCCAGTCGGCGCCGAACTGGTCGTACTTGGCCCGCTTCTCCTTGTCGGAGAGCACCTCGTAGGCCTCGTTTATCTCCTTGAACTTACTTTCGGCCTCTGCCTTGCCATTCGGGTTGACATCAGGGTGATACTTCCTCGCCAGCTTCCTGTAAGCGGCCTTGATCGCCTTCTCGTCTGCGTCCTTGGGCACTCCCAGGACCTCGTAGTAGTCCTTGTATTCTACATTCACTTCTGTTCGCTCAGTTCCACCAGCACACCACCAGTCGCTGCCGGGTGGATGAATCCGACCATCGTTCCGTGCGCTCCTGGGTGTGGCACTTTATCTATAAGTTTGACGCCCGCCGCGTCCAACCGCTTCAGCTCTGCCGCCACATCATCCACCTCAAAGCAGATATGCTGAAGGCCGGGCCCGCGAGTCTCAAGAAACTTGGCGATGGGCGAATCAGGCGAGTCGGGCTGGACCAGCTCGATCCGGGTCTCGCCCACCGGAATGAACCCCACCCTTACCTTGGACCCGGCGACTACTTCCTTGCCGCTGACGGCCAGCCCCAACTTTTCAGTATAGAACCTCGCAGCTTCATCCACATTGCCAACGGCGATCGCGACATGAGATACTCTCTTGACCATGCAACTCTCCTAGCGCATCCGGTCATATTCCCCGAAGACACCGCGGAGCGCGTCAGAAATCTCGCCGACCGTGCAACCAAGGCGCACTGCTGCGACGATGGGCTCCATCAGGTTTCCTGTAGCGGCCGCAGTTTCGCCCACGCGGGCCAGAGCCTGCTTGACCTGTCCGCAATCCCGAGTCCGCTTGAACCGCTCCAGTTCCGCTGTCCTGCGGTTGCCCAGCTCCGGGTCCACCTTCAACAGCTTGAATCCTGTCTCGGTCCTGCCCCCGCACTCGACCACTTGACCACTAGACCGCTGGACCACTTCATGGTACTTGTTCACCCCGACCACAATCCTCTGCCCCTTCTCCACCGCCTGCTGGTAATTGTAAGCACTGTCGGCAATCTCATTCTGCATGAATCCCTGCTCGATGGCCGCCACCACGCCGCCCATCTGCTCGACCTTGCCGATCAGCTCCCGCGCCCGGTTCTCAATCTCGTCAGCTAGAGACTCGACCGCATACGACCCGGCCAGCGGGTCAACCGTGTCCGCCACACCCGACTCGTGCGCCACAATCTGCTGGGTTCGCAGAGCGATCAACACCGATTCCTCGCTGGGCAGGGCCAGTGCCTCGTCACGCGAGTTCGTGTGCAGGCTCTGGGTTCCGCCCAGCGCCGCAGCCAAGGCCTGGAACGCGACCCGAATGACGTTGTTCTCCGGCTGCTGGGCAGTCAGGGTCACGCCGCCGGTCTGGGTGTGGAACCTTAGCTTGCACGACTCGTCCGAGGCATTCCACCGCTCGCGGAGCAGCCGCGCCCAAAGTCTGCGTGCGGCCCGGAACTTCGCGACTTCTTCAAGGATGTTAGAGTGCGCGGCGAAAAAGAACGACAGCCTCGGGGCGAACTTGTCTATCGCGAGCCCCGCGTTCAGCGCAGCCTTGATGTACTCGAGCCCGTCCGCAATAGTGAATGCGACCTCTTGAACCGCCGTCGCGCCTGCCTCGCGCATGTGATAGCCGGATACGCTCACGGTGTTCCACTTCGGCACGTTCTCCGCACACCAGGCGATGATGTCCGTGACGAGCCGCAGCGACGGTCTTGGCGGGAAGATGTACGTCCCGCGCGCAACGTATTCCTTCAGAATGTCATTCTGTATCGTGCCCTGCAGACCCGTGATGCTCTTGCCCTGCTTCTCCGCGATCACGCAATACATGGCGAGCAGGATGCCGGCAGTGGCATTGATGGTCATCGAGGTCGAGACCTTGTCGAGCGGGATTCCCGCGAACAGAGCTTCCATGTCCTCAAGCGACGAGATGGCGACCCCGACCTTGCCGACCTCGCCCCTGGCCATGGCCGAATCCGAGTCGTACCCCATCTGGGTCGGCAGGTCGAACGCGACCGACAGCCCGGTCTGTCCCTGCCCGAGCAGGTAATGATAGCGCTTGTTCGTGTCCTCGGCTGAACCGAACCCCGCGTATTGGCGCATGGTCCAGAACCGACTGCGATACATGGTCGGCTGTACCCCGCGCGTGAATGGAAAGCTCCCAGGCATCCCAAGCTGCTCTGGGTAGTTCTTCTCGCCCCAGTCCTCCGGTGTGTATGCCCGTTTCAACGGCAAGCCCGAAACCGTCTCCGCCGCCTCAGCCCGCTCCGGCGACCTCTTAAGTACCGGCGCTACGGCCTCTTGCTCCCACTTCTGTACAATCGCTGACAAGGGACCAGGAATTGGGGGTCGGGGATCGGGGTCCGACGCTTGGCGTTCTTGGCGACCTTGGCGGTTTCCCTCCGGTCCTTCATTCGTCATTCGCACTTCGTCATTCGTCATTCGCTCATAGCGGAATGTTCCCGTGCTTGCGCGGCGGATTCGACGCCTGCTTGTCCCTAAGTATCCGGAACGACTCCCCGACCCGGCGCCGCGTATCTTCGAACTCGATCACCTCATCCACAAACCCGAGTTCAGCAGCCTTGAACGGGTTGCCAAACGTCTCTTCGTAGTCCTCAACCAGCTTCTTGCGCGTGCCTTCCGGGTCAGCCGACTCGGCAATCTTCTTCCGATGGATGATGTTCACCGCCCCGTCCGAACCCATCACCGCAATCTCAGCCGTCGGCCATGCGAAGTTAAAGTCCCCACGGATGTGCTTGGACGACATGACATCATACGCTCCGCCGTATGCCCGGCGCGTGATGACTGTCACCTTGGGCACGGTCGCCTCGCAGAAGGCGTAGAGCAGCTTGGCCCCATGCCGGATGATTCCGCCATACTCCTGGTTGGTGCCGGGCAGGAATCCGGGCACGTCCACGAATGTCAGAATCGGGATGTTGAAGCAGTCGAGGAACCGAACGAACCTGCCTGCCTTACACGAGGCATCGATATCAAGACAACCGGCAAGGAACTTCGGCTGGTTCGCCACGATGCCGATGACCTCGCCATTCATCCGTGCGAACCCGATGACGATGTTCTTCGCCCAGAACTTCTGCACCTCGAAGAAGCTGCCCCGGTCAACGACCTTATGGATTATCTGGGTCATGTCGTACGGCTTGCGCGTGTCGTCCGGGATTATCTCGTCGATACCCTCGCACGGCCGATTCGGGTCGTCAAGCTGCGACTCCATAGGCGCCTTCTCGCGGTTGTTCTGCGGCAGGTACGAAAGCAGCTTGCGGCACAGCTCCAGTGAGTCCTTGTCGTCAATCGCCTTGAAATGGGCCACGCCCGAGGTTTCATTGTGCGTACCAGCTCCGCCCAGCTTCTCCTTGGTCACCTCTTCCCTGGTCACCGCCTTGATAACCTCTGGCCCGGTGATGAACATGTAGCTGGTCCGCTCGGACATGATGATGAAATCAGTCAGGGCGGGAGAGTAGACCGCGCCGCCGGCAGTCGGCCCGAGCACGACCGATATCTGGGGAATCACGCCTGAGGCCAGCGTGTTGCGCAGGAAGATGTCGGCGTACGCGCCGAGGCTGTCCACGCCTTCCTGAATCCGCGCCCCGCCCGAGTCATTGATGCCGACAACAGGCATACCTGTCCGCATCGCCATGTCCATCACCTTGCATATCTTCTCTCCGAACACGCGCGAGAGTGTGCCGCCGAACACTGTGAAATCCTGGGAGAAGACTGCCACCTGCCTACCGTTGATAGTGCCGTGTCCGGTCACGACCGCGTCACCGGGAATCCTGCGCTTCTCCATCCCAAAGTCGTGGCAGTCATGGACACGGAGCCGGTCCAGTTCCACGAAGCTGCCCTTATCCAGCAGGATGTCTATGCGCTCGCGTGCGGTCAGCTTGCCGGCAGCGTGCTGCTTGGCGATGGCCTCTTCGCCGCCGCCCAGTTGCGCGGCCCTGTTCCGCTTCTCCAGCTCATCCCTGACGCGTTTGATATGCGACATTTGGAGACTGATGGTAAACAGCAAGCCCTTGCTTGTCAAACCCAGGCGGGTGCCGTCTCTCAGGAACAACCATGGATGAACGCGGATGGACACAGATGAACCGTCGCCGCGGCGTTGACATTTCGGTTCATCCCGCCTATATTGGAGCCATGCCAATCCTGCCTTGTCGGCATCCAGAGAAGCTCATGCGTCAAATCGCTCCCACACGCGACCTGCTCACTAAGCTGGACACAAAGCACCCTGACATTCTGCGTGCCGAGGGCATCGTGCCTGCTGACTATCACGGGAGCATGGTGTTCCGTTCTGCCATCGAGAGCATTCGCGGTACGTTCGCGGCCACTACAAGCCCACGCGCCCAGTTCACCAACGCCATTCTGGCCCGGATGAAGGATGCCGGACTGCTGAAGGACTGGCAATCCATCGGTGGCCGTGGCCGGTGCGACTACAATCTGGTACTCCCGAAGGGACGCGGCGACTGGCATGTCGCAGTCGAGAGTAAGGGCGGCGAAGGCAACAGCTTCAACATCGGCGACCGGCCTAACTGGTCGGATGAATACGTCATCTGGGGCCATCTCGACGGCTCGATAGTAAACCAGCCTGACTACGGCGCGTCGGCGAACTTCTTCACCCGACTTAGCGCCGAGATAGTCGCCAACCGCAAGCGGGTAGATGCGTATGTCGTGTGGGACCGATTCTGCGGCACGAGCATCCGGCCGTGTCCCAAGATGCCCGGTGATGGGATTGGACAGATTCCGTCGCCCTGCGTCTTCCTGCTGCCCCGCGGCGTGCCTACCGCCGATGAACCTTCCCCGCGTCTTGCACGCCTTGACGAGGTCAGGTTCATCACGGCAATGCTGAACTTGACCGGGGTGAAAGAGGCCGCGTGGGACGTTCATGTGAAGCGTGTCGGAATCGAAGTCTATCGCAAGGACTCGACTCAATACAAGTCCGTGCCCATGCGCCGGGTAACGGTCTACCAGGGCGAAGCCGTGCTTGAGCAGAAGGACATCAAGATAACACGCGGTGAGCACATCTTCCGTGACGCGCCGCGCCTGCGTGACAAGCCCAGTTCGTGACATGATCCAGCAAGAGCTCTCCTTCGACACTGAACCGAAGCGGCTTGACCCGCGGCTCTGGCATGGCTCGTTCAACGGCAAGGAAAGCACTCTCCAGCAACTCTCACCCTACGTTGGGAAGCTCAAGTCAGGCATGGTGCAGACTCTCCTGCGGCTGTACTCGCAGGAAGGCGACTGGGTGCTCGACCCATTCTGTGGCTCTGGCGTCGTCCCTCTGGAGGCCCTGCTTCACGGCCGGCGCGCCATCGGGAACGACCTCAGTCCGTACGCCTTTCACCTGACGCTTGGCAAACTCGCGGTGCCAAGGTCAGAGTCCGAAGCCCTGACCCGCGCGACGGCAGCGATGGATGCGGCGGAGACCCGCGCCAAGGAACTCCGCTCCTCAGACTTCCCTGACTACATACGCGCCTTCTTTCACCCGGACACCCTCCTGGAGACTGCCGCCGCATTCGAGGTACTCACCAGCCGAAATGAGCACTTCCTTCTGTCCTGCCTCATGGGCATACTGCACCATGTCCGCCCCGGATTCCTTTCCTACCCGGCGAGTCACCTTACTCCCTACCTCCGTGAGAAGAAGTACCCCCGCGACGAGTACGCCTCGATGTACGCGTACCGGCCGGTTCGGCCCCGCCTCATAGCCAAGGTGCGCCGCGCCTTTCGACGCACCATGGTCGCCAAGCCCTGGCACTCTACCGACTACCAAGTGCTCTGCGAGAACTCAATGCACCTCTCGCTGCCCGACGAGTCCGTAGACCTCGTGCTGTCCAGCCCGCCCTACTTCGGAGCACTCGACTATGCACGCGACAACCGACTCCGACTGTGGTTCCTCGGCTCCAAGGACTGGAAAACGCTTGACCGCTCACTGACGGCGCGGGACGAAGTATACATCCCGCAGATGACGGAGTGCCTCAAGGAGATGGAACGTGTGCTCAAGCCGGGTCGGCACTGCGTACTCGTGCTCGGTGACGTCGAGCGAGACGGCAAGAGCCGGCGGACTGCTGACCTCATTGGCGAGCTGGCTGAGTCAGTGACCGAATCGCGCCTGCGGGTTCGCCATCTCGTCCGAGACGAGATACCCGACATCCGTCGCTCCCGCCGCCGCACGTGCACCACCAAAGTTGAGAAGATCCTGGTGCTCAGGAAGCGTGCCGATTCCACCCGCACTGTCGACGAAGAGCCATTCGCCGTCTATGACCGTCCACCCCGCAAGCCCAAATCCGCCGGCAGGTGGCGACGATAGAATGACCGCAATGAAGTCCGCATGCCGCCGAACCTGCGCGCCGGGCGGAAGCGCGAAGGGAGTCCTACTCGACACCAAGGAGGATTGAGATGGCCACACCCAAACACGTCACCAAGACCGTTTACAAGGTCAGCGATTTCGTCTCTTGGCAGAGGGCTGGCAACCTCTCGCTCAGCCCTAACTTCCAGCGCAGGTCGGTGTGGCGCCCAATCGAGAAGTCGTACTTGGTCGACACCATCATCCGAAACATGCCCATGCCGATCATCATACTGCGCGACATAATCAGACTAGACCGAGGGTCCGTGGAGCCGCTGCGCGAGGTAGTCGACGGACAGCAGAGACTGCGAACACTATTCGCGTTCATAGACCCGAGCGTCATGCAGGACTATGACCCGCTAAGAGACGGCTTTTCCATCAGGAAAGCCCACAACAAGGAACTGGCTGGAAGCGCATTCAGGGACCTGGATCGGGACCTCCAACGCAGAATCCTGTCGTACGAGCTAAGCGTGCACACACTTGAGGCCGGAACGGAGGACCGGGAGGTCTATCAAATATTCGCTCGCATGAACTCGACCGGCGTCAAGCTGAATCCACAGGAGTTGCGTAACGCCCGCTTCTTCGGGGAGTTCAAGTCCTCCATGTTCGACCTCGCAGCCGAGTCTCTCCCGCTCTGGAGGAAGTGGGGCATATTTTCGGAGCAACAACTGGCCCGAATGCAGGAAGTAGAATTGACCACTGAACTTGTCCAACTGCTGCAGGTGGGTGTGGTTGGCAAGTCACAGCCCTCGCTCGACAGACTCTACAAGGAGGGCGAGGATGAGTTCCATTTCCGCGACAAGTACGAAAGAAACTTCCGTGATGTGCTTCAGTCTCTTGATGCGGTGGCAGGAGACAAGATCGTGCACACGAAGTTCCGCACGATCACCTGGTTCTACACCCTCTTCGCGCTAGTCTATGATTATCAGTATGGACTTCCCAGGGATAGGTCGGCAAGTGGTCCAGTAGACCGGAGGACCTCGCGCCTTCCAGCCAGCCTAGTCAGAGGCATGGTCGAGGTCGACAGCCGCCTTGAACGCGGTGATGTACCTGAGACCCTTGCCAAAGTCCTGCGAGGTCGAACCGTGCACGCCGACGCGCGCAAGAAACGGCTCGCGTACCTGAAGCAGCTCTGTGGCGACGACTAGTCGACGTCGGACCCTGCTGGACGGATTCCTCGCACGCTTGCGACGAGCCGTGACGCTTCAGGAACACATGGAACTGCTTCTGGACGAGCAGCGAATCGGCATCCGCGAGGCAACCAGCATTTGCGAGGGGCAGTTCGCAGTCGCGGTCGCGCACTTCGAGGTTTACCTAGAAGGGGAGCGTGGCATCAATGCTGTTGAAAATCGGGGCTATTGCAGGTGAAAGGTGCATGCAGACGGACGTAAGCTGTCATCCGGCGTTGGATCGCGTCGACGGTGCTGAGTCCGGAGACGACTTCCCGTAGGCTTCCGTGC
>DATJQV010000022.1 GCA_035505375.1 bacterium
TGGATAACGCTCAGACGATTGAACTCGACACCGCGCATCGGAGCAATGTCATCTCTTGCGGCTTCAGACCCGACAACGACATGGTCTGCGCGCTGCACTCCCATACGAACGAGCGAACGGAGGTAGCTTCGGTGAACAAGAGAGAAAGCACTCGGCACGCTGATGAACGCTATGTCGTGGATTGTCAGAACGTAGCGGCAGTGACCAACGGCCGGCAAGGCGTAGTTCGTACCGTGGAATAGAGTCACTTTCTCATACGCAAGCACACGAGGAACGACGCAGTTCATCCAGAAAGGCGAGTAGGCCTTGGCTCGGACACCACCTTCAGCAAATGCCAGCCCGACCACAACTTGTCTGCAGCCAACCGGAAGTCTGCTTGCGTCAATCGGCCGGTCAGTCAGCAACAAGAACTCTATCTCCGGTGCAAGAACGGGCAGCCGCAAGGCCAGTTGGTGAACGTAGTTGCCTACGCCCTCGACTCTGCGTCTTGCCATTCTCCGAGCATCGATCGCAATCCGCTGAGGCATCACACAAGCGGCGCTTCTAGCCTAAGGTAGCACGGACGCGGAATGGTCACGACCGCCATCATACGCTAGAACGAAGCGGGGGTCAATGTGCGCAAGGAAAGGCACGGTCGCACGATCGATCACAATACCCGCAAAGCCGCTGGCCAGCCGGACCTGGCTGGTGCCCAAAGTCTCGGACTGACGGTCGCGCCCTGCGAGACAGCTAGCGCGTCATGGACACGCCGACCCCTTCTCTGATGACTTCAAGCAGTTGCTCGGCGGCCCGGCGGAAACTGAACGTCCTCGCGCGAGCCAGACCTGCCTCAGACATCTCAGCAAGCTCGGACTGGTTCGCGAGCAGGCCAGTGAGCGCTTCGGCCAAAGACACCGCGTCACCGGTTCGGAAATAGCGTGCGGCGGTACCTCCGACCTCCGGAAGGCATGACGAATCACTGCTGAGAACCGGACATCCGCACGCCATCGACTCAAGCACCGGCAGTCCGAAGCCCTCATAGACGGATGGATAGACCGAGAGCTTGGCTGCCGAGTATAGTGCAGGTAACAGACTGTCGTCCACTCTGCCAATGTACCGAACACGGCCCGATATCTCATGAGCCCGTATCTGATCGACAATCCGTCTGCTTCTCCATCCACGTCCTCCGGCGATGACCAGCAGCGGAATGCCCGGTACCGAATCCACGGCGCGCAACAGAGTCATGTGGTCCTTCCTAGGTTCGACAGTACCGACGCAAAGCACGTATTCCTGCGCCAACCCGTATGCAACGGAGACCACGTTCCTTGCCGCGCCCCGCGGCATCGGTTGGCACCAAGACGGGGCCGCAGCATAGACAACGCGAACTCGATCCCTTGGTATCCTGAGGTAATGACTTGCCTGCAAAGCAGTGGCTTGAGAGTCGGCGATAACGACATCCGCCTTGCGGGCCTCTCGTCCTAACATGACACGCATACGGAACAATGCCCGAAGACGCATGCTCTTCGGTTTCTCATAGGGCACCAGATCATGCACCGTGAGAACCCGAAAGCAGGGCCGCTTCAGAAAAATCGGCAAGTTGGTCGGCTGACTCCAGAAACAATCGACCTTGTCCGAAGCCAGCAGAGACGGAAGTATCACCTGTGCCCAGATACTCGGTCGTCGTGCCAAACCGCGGGGCGTAATGCGTAGCTTCCAGTTTCCCGTTCGCATTGGCAACGAAACAGGAAGCGGCGAATAAAGTAGGAACTCCACATCGGGGTCAAGGAGATACATCTCTTCTAGGACGTTGCCGAGATAGCGTCCGATGCCGGCCTGTTCGAATGCGAACGGAACGGCGTCTATGCCAATGCGCATGGATCAGAACGTCGCGACAGCCATGGTTACGGCGCCGCGGTGAATGCTGCACCCGGCAGCCCTATTCCCAGACTGCTGAGCGAAGTGTAATCACGACCTGCGTCGACTCTCAGAGAATTGCCGAACACGCCGTGCGCAGTCTAGTGGATAAACGCTGGTGGTCAAGGCCGCCTGAGGCATGGTTGACACCCGCCAAGCCCAAGCTATCATCCGTGCTATCGACATGCTTGCCGATCGCACAAAGCCGCGACTGGCGATAGTCACGACCATTGCGAGGGCTGACTTCTGCGAACCGCTTCGGTGGCTCGACAGATTCGATGTCTGGCACTTCTACATGGCGTTCGCCCCTGACATCCGCACTGACAGACTGAGCGGACACTATGTAAAATTCAGAGACGCCTTTGAATTACTGCTCGGCCTGCTGAAGCTCAGACCCGATCTGATCCAAGGTTCAGAACCGTATGACTTCCCTCCTGGATTCCTACTCTCGTGCGCGGCCCTGCTTGGCGCCGGCCTGCTGAGGAGACCGTTCTACTTCCCGACATTCGAGAACATCCCCCCCGATGTCAAATACTGCCGAAGGCGAAGCCTGCCGGTCGGAATCATAGTGGCGCCACTACTTCGGTCATTCATGGCGAGGTACTCTCGCAGGTGTTCATTCGTCTTCGCGGGCAACGAAGGGGCAGTGCGAAACCTGCTGGCCGTCCACACTCCGCCGAAGCGGATCCGCCGGGAGCTCTACGCAACGTGGGGCGTTGATCTGGACTTGTTCTCCCCGAGTGGCGCCCGTAGCGTAGAGATCCACCACCCACACACCATTCTGTTCGTCGGTAGACTAGTCGAGCAGAAAGGCGTCAGGGAGTTGCTCAGGGCTTTCTCACTTGTACTTGAGCAGGAAGCGGACGCGGCACTTGTCTTCATAGGTGACGGCCCGCTAGGAGGAGAGATACGTAGATTCATGCGCGACCACTGCACAGATGACCGGATCAGACTCCTGGGGATTATCCCGAACAGCGAACTGCCGCCATACTTCAGGGCCGCGGAGATCACTGTAGTCCCTTCGTTGACTCAACCAGTGTGGTCCGAGCAGGTTGGAATGGTAGCCATCCAGAGCATGGCCTGTGGCACGCCTGTCATCACGACCAACTCCGGGTCAATTCCCGAGTTCGTTCAGGACGGAATCACCGGACTGCTTGTGCCAGAGCGTAATCCGGAAGCGATGGCTGGCGCGATTCTCGAGTTATTGCGGGACGACCGGCTTAGGCGGAAGCTGGCGACATCTGGAAGGGCGTACGCGGAAAAGCGCTATGACGCAGCAAGCAATGTGGCCAAAGTGCAGGACATATTGCTCCAACTTCTTGCCAGAACTCGGCCATCAGCGTTTGCATGTCCGAATCGTGCCAACCAGTCTGGTCCCGGGCCAGAATCAGAGGACAGCAGATCGACTTGAGCAACATGAACGGGTAGGTACAATTTGACTACCGCATGAGATGTCTTGTAAGCGCCCCATTCGACACCACGGCAAATGTGGGTATCTCCCTCTATATCCGCCGGATTATCCCTCGGCTGGCGGAGCACTGCCAACTCACCATCCTCACGCCAACCCCGCATCTCTTCTCCGACTACGGACGCGCCATCGAGATACCGGACAGTGTACGATTTCGAATCAGACGGCTGACTTGGGTCCTTACGCGACTTCGCGCATACTGTCGACAGAGCTACGATGCTCTGCTCTGTCTGACGCCCGCCGTGCCGGTTGTGACCTCACTTCCGACCATGGCCGTGGTCCACGACCTGACTCCGCTCAAGGTCCGCGCACTGAATCCGATCACTGAGAAGTTGTCGTTCTGGGCCGGACTCCAGACCCTGCGACAGGCAGACCACGTCTTCACGGATTCATCCAGCACAAATGAAGACCTCGCCGCGCTGGACCTCCTCCCTCGAAGAAAAACCACGGTCGCGTTCTGCGGCCCCGGCATCTCCACATCCTACGACGAGACTGACTTCGCCAGGCAATTCGTCCCATTCATCCTCTACGTCGGAAGCCACGCCGCGCACAAGAACGTGATTCGCCTCATTCACTCATTCGCACGGGTCCGCGCCGGCCAGGACCTCAAGCTCGTCCTCGTCGGAAGCGGAAGTGAGGAGCAACTTGGGCGTGTTGTGCGAACCGTCATGGCCGATGGCCTCCAGTCACGCGTTACGCTGCTCAACAGGGTCTCGGACGCCCGGTTGTCGAGTCTTTACCAACACTGCCGGCTGTTGGCCTGTCCATCTTTGTACGAGGGATTCGGCCTGCCGGTTCTCGAGGCCATGCTGCACGGGGCGCCGGTTGCCTGCAGCTCAGTATCGAGCCTGCCCGAAATAGCAGGAGATGCCGCGGTCCTGTTCGATCCGCTGTCGGCCCAAGACATGGCCGACAAACTTCAGACAGTACTGGAAAGCCCCGGCCTTGCGGAACGGCTCAGGGAGAACGGTCTCGCGAGAGCAGCCCGGTTTACCTGGGAACGTACCGCCCGAACAATTTACGAATGCGCCGTCAGGCTGGCGTAGCCCCGGCCCAATACTACGCCTTGGCTCGGGGCCTCCGGCAGACGCGACATCTCACAGGCATCAAGCATTGTCACTTGCGGACTAGCGCACCTGCGGCACACCGTGCAGAACGTCGAGTGTCTTTCCCGACGCTCTATCGAAGCTGAACTTGGCTGCCTGCTCGATTCCTTTGGCTCTCATCTCGGCCAAGCGTCGATCGTCGCTCAGTAGTTGCTGCAGCTTGTCTGCCAAGCCAAGGGCATCTTTAGGGCGGAAGTAGCACGCCGCCCGCCCACCAACCTCGGGCATACTCGACGACCAACTGCACAACACGGGGCATCCGCAGGACATTGCCTCCAGCACAGGAAGCCCGAACCCCTCGTACAGAGAAGGATAGACCATGATCCGGGCTGCTCGGTAGACCGCGGCCAGTTCCTCGTCGTCTATTCGTCCCAGGTATCGCGCTCTACCGTTCCGCTCTGCGTCGCGGACCAGACTCAGAATGCCGCGGCTATTCCAGCCAACCGCACCCACAATCACCAAGGGCGGGATGGCGCTGTTTCTTCGGATCGCCTCGAGCAAGGTGGCGTGGTTCTTTCTGGGTTCCAGGGTCCCCACCGTTAGTACGTACTCGTCGGGAAGACCAAGGCGGGATGCCGTGTCTTTCTGGACCGCGGAAGTGGATGCCGCAGTCAGGCGAGACGAGCAACCTGCATAGACCACCGTCACCCGTTCGCGCGGCACGCCGAGAAACCTCCGGACAAGACGCGCCGTTGCGTCGGAGTCGGCCACAATTGAGTCCGCGACCTTGACCGCCGCCCGGAGGTCAGACTTCCATGAAAGGCGCGCCTTGATTTCCATGGTCCTCGGGACCACAAATCCGCTCATGTCATGGACCGTAAGAACTCTGCGACACGGTTGCCGTAGTCGCAGCGGCACCACGGTGTTCTGCCCCCAGAACACATCAATGCCATCGTCGGCAACCATCTTGGGGAGTGTGTATCTGAGCCAGTCTCCGGGAACGGCCCACCGCCTTCCGCGTGCAACCCGCCGATGCCAGTTATCGCCGGCGGCACTCAGGTAAATCGTCTGCCAAGAGTACAGCACGAATTCGTCACCGGGAGAGATAGCCATCATGCCCGTCAATATCTCGCGCACGTAGCGCGACACGCCTGCCCCGGCTTCATCCAGGGAAATGGCATCGATGCCTATCCGCATGTCTGTTGACCTTCCGCCTGCGCGGCAATCACCCGGTTCTCGGTCGGTAAGAAAGAAACGATGAAGGCCGGAGGATGAAACCCAAACCTTAAATCCTTGTGATTCAGCCCTTCTCGTTTCATCCCGTTGTTTCGCACCCCATCCGTCAAGTGGTATGCCCCCGTAGGCCAGGGGATGGATCGAGGCGACTTACATTAATGCCAAGTCCCAATACAACTGCAAGCAGGGCCAGTACGCCGTAGTGGAAAGCTACGAAATCTACCAACCCGTGGGCCGCATAGCCCACCAAGGCCGCACCCAGACCGAGGGCGAGCGCCCAGCGGTCCGGAACCTTTGCACGAACGACCCGGTCCAGGCGGATGAATGTGCGAGCGAACAGCCAGCAAGAGCCCGTGAACCCTACCACTCCGAGGTCCGCAAGCATCTCCAAGAAGATGTTATGGGCATGGAAGCGAACCATCCACCAGACGTTCCCTGGGTATCCGTAGAAATGCTTGACATATCTGAAGTTGTCGAACCCGACACCGTACATCCAGTTCGTCTTGATGACCTTCCACGCGTAGGACCACAGGACAAGGCGTCCGAAAAACGAAGGATCGCCTTCCGAGGTCTGGCCGGCGCGCGACAGAATGATCTGGCGCAGAGAACCGACACCGAGAAGCACGAGGACAGCGAGTACTACCACCGTCCACAACCAGCCGGATCGGACCCGAAGCAGCGCATACAGAAGGGCCGCGCCGAATCCCATCCATGCACCACGAGACTTCGTCAGGATCAAAGTGCTAAGCACGACGCCCAAGCAAAGCAGAATAATCACACGCGCAGACCCCCTGTCAGTCTGAAGGGAAACGCCGATCAGCAAGGCAGCCCCGCAAGAAAGCATGGCACCGAGTGTGTTAAGACCACCCTTGCTCGTGATCCCGCCTATCAGCGTTTCCGATTCGCCGCCCAACAGCGGCAGCAACCGCGTTGCGATCACCGTCGCGGCCAGGGCTAAGCAGAATACCAAGATGATTGTGCGGACTTCTTTGGGAGTCACGGGCGCGACCGCAAAGAAGTAGAAAATGGCCATCGCCTCGACCAAAAGCGCGGCCTGGGACCAGAAGTCCGCTCTGGTCCAACCGTGCGCAACAGCATTCGCTGTTGCAATGACGAGGGACACTCCGAGTAGTGCAAGTGGGACGGCGTCGTGCCTGTCGAAAGGCATTCGCCCGATGCCCGGGCCATTTGCCAGGAAGCCCCGGGTTACCAAGAAAAGCAATGGAATTGCTGCGGGGAAGTACACATAGTGGTAATACGGAGCAGGCAACAACTCCAATCCTGCGGCGGGAAGCAACGCTGCGAAAAGTGCAAGCGCATAAGAGACATCCTTGAGCGCGATCAGCCATGCAAACAACTGGAAAGGTCCGACTAGAAAGACCATCGCCAAGGGCATACTGCCGAGCCGGAGGAATGCGAGGAAACCGCCCACGCAGAACAGCTCACAGACTATGAACCCCCGAAGTCCGAGAGCCGACACCGACTTCAACGACAGTCCCTCATGCTGGCTCACCCCCGCCGAGCAGCGGACGAAGCATCTTCATGTCCTGGCTGCTGAGCGCTCGGGTAGCAACGAGAAACGCGACGTAGGCAAGGAGCCCCGCTCCGAGGCCGGCTACCCAATTCCATCTGGCTACTCCTGTCGCCACCAGCAAAGCAGCAACAAGGGCTGCCACCACGCGCAACACGTCACTGAAAACCGACTGGGCCCGAGCATGCTGTGGCACCTGTGAGTGCGACGCTGCCAGGTAAACCAAGCCTGCTGCCTCTGAAACCGCGAGCGCCAAGGCCGCCCCCACTGCGCCAAAGATGGGTATCAGGACGAGATTCAGTCCCAAATTGACCACCAGAGAAACTCCGGTCTGGGCAGTGACTAGTCCCGAACGACCCACAGAAATCAGATAGTAGCTCAGCAGCGAATTCAACGAGGCAAATGCCCCCCACCACACGAGCAGATGAAGAACCGGGGCCGCACCGGAGTACGCGCGGCCGTATACAAGGAGCACAACCTGCGTACCAAACACCGTGGCGAACGCCGCGACCGGCAAGGCCAGCATGGCCATGTACTTAACCGACAACTCAAAGGCGCGCACCAATCGCTCCGAACTGCTGGCAAAGAAGCGCGAGAACAACGGATAGACCGCTCCTGAAAATGCGAATCCCATGAACGCAAGGCCATTGGCCACACGGAAGGCGGCGCTGTAGCTGCCCACGGCAGTATCACTGGCCATCTTCGACAGCACCGTAGTGCCTATCCAGTAGTAGAACATCGTGAATACCGTGGCCAAGCCGATGGGAACCGATGCACGAAGGACATCCCACCAATGACCAAAGGAGAAACTCAACTCGAGTCGACCCAGCAATGGCACGGCGCTGATGCCGGCAACGACTACCGACACCACCCCGGCAATGACGAAGAGCAGCGCGTACCTATCGATACCGGCGGCTCCGCGCGAAAGCAAGAATGCACCGGCGACAAGAACCGCTGTCTGTATTGTGCGGTTGAGCGCCAGCAACTCCATCCGCTCAAAGCCCTGGAAGACGGCACAGAAAAACGAAACGACCGCGTTAGTCAACACACAGACGGAGCAGATATAGACAACTCGGACCGTAGCCGCCGGGTATCTGAGGAGGTTTACCGACAAGGCGATCAGTGCGATAACGATAACCGAAGCGATGAGCCGCATCGTCAAGGCGTCGTTGACCTGCGGTCGTGCCTTTCCGTGATCCCGTGCAATCTCGCGAGTCGCTATGGTACCAAGTCCCAAGTCCGTCAGGACACCAAGCATCCCGGTGAACGCAAAAGCAAAGGACAGGACGCCGTACCGCTCTACACCGAGACGACGCGCGGCCAGTACATGGAAGAAGAACACCATGACCTTGCTGGACACGTCAGCAAGCGCCAGATATGCAGTATTCCTGGCGACGCGCCTGGTGACCGACCGTGGATGGTCACGGTCGGGCCGGGCCTCCGTGTTCATCCGGCCTGTCAGCGCTTTCGGGAAACCGTGAAATGACGGCCGCGAACCAGCTTCGTGAACTCGCCAGCGATGTCGCGCCAGCCTTCATACTCCTCCGGTCGCGCCACTCTGATGTAAGTGAAGTACTCGGCGACAAAGGCGAAAAAGACTCCGGCCATGAGACTGAAGACCAGCATCGCGCCGACAATGACCGTCCGACGCGGGGAGCTGTGTCGTTCCGGTGGCTGCGCATAGTCAAGGACCGTCAATGTCGGAGCATCGCGGGCCTCCAATACCATCGCGTATTCGTATTGTTCGTACAGAGTGGCGTAGGCTTCTTCCTGTATCTTGAAATCCTGATAGCGCCTGGCGAACTGGGCAGCCACACCGGGCAGATTCTCGAAAGAGACACCAAAACCTACACCGAAGCCGCCGCCTCCGCCCTGCTCCAGCTTGCGCAACTCGTCACGGGAGGCCTGTGTCTCGCGCCGGAGTTGGTCGACGTAGGGATTGTCATCGCTCGCCCCGGACCGAGCGGCCTCGTATTCTGCCTCCTGCACGCTGAGTTCCGACTTCATCTTTGCATATGCGTCGATTGCCGCTTTAGTTTCGTCATCCACCGAGGCAACTCGATTGGCCTGCTGGAACACCTTCAACGACTCGCCCGCGGCCGCCAGACTGGCTTCAAGCTGCCCAAGGCGTTTCTCGATGAAAATGCGCATGTTATGGCCGCGGCTGATGTTGGAGTAGCGGAGAAAGCTGTCGAGTTCAGCGACATAGGCGTTCGCAATCCGAGCCGCCAGCGCGCGGGTCTTGGCTTCGGCGGAAATCCTGATAATACCATTGTCAGCGGCCGCGAGTTTCGTCATGCCCTTGAGTTGCAGCACCATCTTCTCAGGGCTTGGCTTCTGCATCCCATAGTACTCGGCGATGCTGCACTGTTCGGCAACGTGCTGCATCACGGTCCGACTGCCGAGAATCCCCAGCATCAGGTCTGATGATGTCGTCGAACCGGTAAGACCGGCCTTCAGTTTGCTCAGACCACCACCAGATCCGCCCAAGAGACTCGTAAGTCCGAACACGTCGTTTTCGTCGCCCGGCGGCAGAATCTGAGCTGTGGCCCTGTAGCTTCGTGGCAAGGTCAGGCTCACGACAAGTGCGATCGCAGTCAGGATCAACGTGTTCCAGAAGATGAGACGTCGCCACTTGAGGATGACGCTGAGATACTTGACTAGTCTATTCACGGTGGAAGTCTAGGAAATCGAGGGCCAAAGTCAATTGCCTTCGGTAGCGAAGAACCGCCGAAGGGCCGCCGCGATTCGGGTTGATGCGCGGCCGTCACCAAACGGATTCCGGGCGCGTGCCATCCTCCGATAGGCAGTGGCCGAACATAGCAGCCGCTCGGCCGCCGTGACTATTGCACGGGGGTCGGTACCCACCAACCTCGCTGTTCCGGCCTCGACCGCCTCAGGCCTTTCGGTCACGTCCCGCATGACCAGCACCGGCTTGCCCAGCGCCGGCGCTTCTTCTTGTACTCCACCCGAATCGGTCAATATCAGGTACGCACGCTCCATCAGCCGGACGAACGCCAGGTAGTCGAGGGGCTCGATCAGGTGTATCCTCGGCACGCCACCGAGCAAGGCGCGCGCCGGCTTTCGCACATTCGGGTTGAGATGAACCGGATACACGACTTCGACATCGGCATTCCGCTTAACCAGCATCTGCAGGGCTCGACAGATCCGTTGAAATCCCGGCCCGAAGCTCTCCCGTCTGTGCGCGGTAACCAGGATGACCCGCTGTTCTGGAGAAACCCCGTCCAGCGACGACACGCAGCACTTCATCTTGTTCCGTCGTATGGCCTTCAGCGCATCCACCACTGTGTTTCCGGTCACTCGGATGCGACCCGGACGCACGCCCTCGCGAACCAGATTCTCTCTTGCCGACCTGGTTGGCGCAAAGTGCAGGTCCGCAAGGCTGCTGATTAGACGCCGGCTCATCTCCTCTGGGTAAGGCGAGTACTTGTCATTCGTCCTTAGCCCGGCCTCGACGTGTCCCACCGGGACTCGCTGGTAGAATGCGGCCAGCGACGCGGCAAGAGCACTCGTCGTGTCGCCTTGCACGATCATCATGTCCGGCCGGACCCGTCGTAGCACCCGTTCAAACCCACACAGCACGCCAACGGTCACGTCGGTCAGCGACTGCCCGGGCCGCATCACGTCAAGGTCAAAGTCAGGTTGGATGTCGAACACACGCAGAACTTGATCCAACATGTGACGATGTTGAGCAGTCACCACTACGACCGGCTGGAAATCCTGGGGACGACGGGCCAGTTCGCGAATCACCGGTGCGAGCTTGATAGCTTCAGGCCTGGTCCCGAAGCAGGACATTATTCGCCGCTTCACCTGACGCCTATTCACAGACTGCCAGTCCCGGCAATTCCGCCTTCCGGCTTCTAGCTTCTAAGCTCTGGCTTCGTCCAATACCCATCTAGTGCGCCTCTCGCCAACTCCGGCCAGCGCCGATATCGACGACGAGCGGCACGGTCAGACTCCACGCACTTTCCATCTCATTTCGAATCATCTCACGCGCCTCATCCAGTTTCGCCTCAGGTATCTCAAAGACCAGTTCATCATGCACCTGCAGTATCATGCCGGTTCCCAATTCCCCGCCGCTCATGCGTTGCTCGAGCCTGAGCATCGCACTCTTGATGATGTCCGCGGCCGAGCCCTGCACCGGTGCATTGATGGCGTATCGCTTGGTAGCCTCGGCCACAGCCCGGTTCGGGTCGGCAATGCCGGGTGTTGGCCGGATTCGACCGGAGATGGTCCGGACGTACCCACGTTGTCTGGCCTGCTCGATGGTCTCGTCCCGCCACCGCGCCACACCTCGGAACCTCGCCATGTACTCCTCAAGGAATGCCCGCGCCTGCTCTATCGGAATATCCGCGCGCGACGACAGCCCGTAGTCACCCATGCCATAGACAAGGCCGTAGTTCACGACCTTGGCCAGTCGCCGGTCCTCCGGCTTTACGTCCGCAATGTCCTTGCGCAGGATGGCCGCCGCGGTCCGGGCGTGAATATCCTCACACCGCCGGAATGCCTCAGCCAGTTCCTCGTCGCCCGACAAATGGGCCAGTACGCGCATCTCAATCTGCGAGTAGTCGGCCGAAACCAGCAGGTTACCCGACTCGGCGACAAATGCACTCCTTATCTGCATACCCAGTCCAGTTCGTATCGGGATATTCTGGAGGTTCGGGTCGGAGGATGATAACCGGCCGGTGGCAGTCCCGGTCTGATTGAATGTCGCATGCACACGGTGCGTCTTCTCGCGCGCGGCCAGTCGAAGCGGCTCCAGGTACGTATTGCATAGCTTGGTGAGCTCGCGGTACCTCAATACCTCGCGCACGACCTCGTTCTTCGGCGCCAGCTCGTTCAGGGCGTCCACGCTGGTTGAATAGCCGGTCTTGGTCCTCTTCCCTCGCGCCAACTTCAACTCATCGAACAGCACCTTACCGAGCTGTTTGGGTGAGCCGATGTTGAACTCGTGCCCGGCCAGTTGGTAGACTTTCCGCTCAATCGCCTTCAAGTCCTGCATCAACTGGGTCTCAAGCCGGCTCAGACCGCCGAGATCCACTTTGATGCCTCGTTCCTCCATCGCGGCCAGGACCGGCACCAGCGGCATCTCTAATTCTGTCGTCACACTGCCAAGCCCCATGGCCAGCAACTGCGGCTCCAGCGTCCCAAGCAGAGTCAGTGCATGGGCTGCACGCGCTTCGTTCGACAGCGGAGGCACACTGCTGCCGAGCACCTGCACCGTCACCTCCTCAGGCGTGAACGTACGGCGGTTTGGATCAGAAAGCCATGCGGCCACCCCGACATCAAAGAAAGGCCCGGCCACATCCAACCCGGCATGGTGCGCCGCCTTCACCTGTTCCTTCAGGTCGAATCCGACCTTGAGTAGGCTCGCATCAAGCAGCAGCGCCTTCTGCTTGGCCAAGTCCTGCGCCAGCGCGACCATGCCCGACCCTGAACTCACCCACAGCCCTTGACCCGGCTCAAAACAAAGGCCGAATCTTCCGGTCTTCCTGAGACTATCCGGTTCCAGCCTGTCGTTTCTCTCCGCACTGACCTCGACGGCCGGAGCGACCTCAGCCGCCAGTCCCCGGAACTCCATCTCGGTGAATATGGCCTGCAGTGCAGCCGTGTCCGGATCGCCCGGCTTCAGACCTTCAAGCTCGGCCACCACGTCAACGTCGGTTCTGACCTGCGCCAGTTCCCGGCTCAGCCGGGCAATGGTGACATGGCCGCGCACCCGCTCGTCTCCCGTCAGCGCCGCCTCAAGTGAACCCCAGCGCCCGAGTATCTCCTTTGCCCGTTTGGGACCGACTCCGGGCACGCCGGGTATGTTGTCAATGTCATCGCCCATCAATGCCAGCAGGTCCGGCACGAGTTCCGGCGCCACGCCGAGTTTCTCTTTCACATCTTCCGGCTCAAACCGCTTCTCCTTCCACGGATCGTACACGGTCACTCCGCCGCGAACGGCCTGGAGCATGTCCTTGTCCGAAGTGGCAATTGTGACGCTGACTCCCTGTCCATCGAACCTCCGCGCAAGCGTTGCCAGCACATCATCCGCCTCGACTCCCGAAACCTCAAAGCTGACAATCCCCCACGCCCGCACCATCCTCTTCACAACCGGTATCTGCGGCGGCAGATCTTCGGGCGCGGGCGGCCGCTGCATCTTGTACTCGCTGAACTTCTCATCCCGGAACGTCCGTCCCGGCGCGTCATAAACAACCGCGCAGTAGTCCGGCTTCAGGCCATTGAGCAGCTTCTTCAGGGTCTGAGCGAAACCATAGATTGCGGACGTGTTGAACCCTTTGGAGTTACGGAGCGGGGCACGGATGAACGCAAAGTAACTTCGGTAGATGACCGAATGGCCATCGACGAGCAGCAGCCGTTTCACCGACGGAAACCGAACTCCTTGGCTACCCCGAACAGCCTCGGCTGGTTGCAGATCTGAACGTACTGCTCGTAGGCCATCAGGCAGTTTTGGATAGGATGCGGGCTGAAACCACACCGCTCACTATGTACAGTATACGTGCTGTCCTGCCCGGGTCAAACATCCACGGTCATCAGCGACAATCTGCTCACACGCTTGTCTGCTTCGTTCCGATTGACAGGCGTCGAGATTTGACATCGCGGTCGCTGCGACTACGCTCTCACGTGCCGAGATGGAACCGAATGGTCGCCAGGGCCACGGTAATGCATGCCGTGTCAGGGCGTGCCGCTTGATCCCGGCATCCGGTCACCACACCCCGGTTCGTCGCCTGGACGGCAGCATTACACATGTCAACGAAGGATCACTTCCATGAGCAGCAAATGCTCGGTATTGCCGATGGTTGAACAGGACACGCGGGAATCACACGGATTGACAATGGCCCTGCTAGTGTCGACGGTATTGGTCTCACGGCTTCTCGGTCTGTACGTTAGACACCTATATGATGATGCGTTCATAACCTTCCGGTACGCTGTAAATCTCGCCGCGGGAAACGGCTTTGTGTACAACGCAGGTGAACGAGTGCTGGGAACCACGTCGCCGTTATGGGGCCTGATTCTAACTCCGCTGGCCTGGGCGCACGTTCCTCTACCCGTTGTGGTACCGATCCTCAACGCACTACTTGACTGCGTGGCCGCATTGCTCATCTTGCTGCACGGCCGAAGACACCACTTGATGCTGCCGGCCGTGCTGTTCGTCGTCATGTTCGCCGGCGACCCCAACATGGTCCGAATACCGGTCGGCGGGATGGAGACCAGCCTTCTGCTGGTTCTGAGCGTCGCGGCGCTGCTCTGGTTCGAGAACGGACGCCGCGTGCTCGCGGCAGTCGTAGTCTCGGCCTGCTATTTCCTACGGCCAGAAACTCTGCTTCTGCTTGTCCTGCTGCTGATTCTGACCGCGCGAGAAAGGAGGTGGCGGGAAGTCGCGGAAATGGCGGGCTTGTCGGTACTTGTGATCGGGATACCTGTGGGCTTCATCTGGACGTACTACGGCAGTCCGATCGCTCACTCCGTCATGGCCAAGTCGGCTGAACTCAATGGCAACCTGCTTCCGGTGCTCAAGGAAGCGTTTGCCGTGAATCCGATTCACCCCGTGGTCCTGCCACTCACCTTGTGGGGTGCCACAAGAGCAACACGTTTGCGCGGACTGCCTTGGTACGTCCTCTTGTGGGGAATCATGTATGCCGGCGTGTACCTGTTGCTTAGGCCAGCGGTGTGGGGCTGGTACTTCGTGCCCCTGCATTTCGCCAAGTTCCTCCTGGCGGCCTATGGTCTGGCAGACGTGGTCAGACGCATCCGAAAAGCAAGACGGCTCAGCATCCGGGGGTGGGCGCTCGCGGGCGGCGGGCTTGTGCTCCTCTCGGGAGCCGCCATCGCGGCCAAGGTTGGCCCTGCTCCGATACGGAGAAACGTCTACGGACCACTACAATCATGGTTCCGCGAGCACCCCACGCGTCGTGCGAGCATCATGGCGGGCGACATAGGCGCGATTGGCTACTACTCAGAAGCACAAATATACGACCTGGCTGGGCTGATAACGCCTGGTTCCAAGGCGCGCAGCAATCTCGCCGATGCGGTCAGCCAATGGCGACCGGACTATCTCTTTCTGGTAGTGAGCAAAGCCGAGATCGGGGCCCTCCGAGCGAGCCAGAGTGCCGCCATTTACCGGCCGGTCGCTCGTTTCTCGAAAACCGGAAAGCGGGACTTGAACCCGTCCGAGAACGAACTGCACCCCCGATGGCAACAGGACTACATTCTCTACCAGCGAATGCCGAGCACGGAAGACACAGCCAACCCAAGCATGCGGCCTACCCAGGCACTCTCGCGCTAGCTCGCAAGTCCGAACCATCACTTGTGCTCTCGTGGAGTGCTGATGAGTGCGGCTTACCGACACCTCAAGTGTCGCCAGATTCGTTGTGTCTGTCAACGTCTCGGAACTGCAGGAGCGACCGCATCGAGCCGGTGAAGAGCGGAAAACCACCTCTGGCCAGCGCCGGGAGATACGAACTACTGGGTGCGGTACCCCTCAGGACGGCTGCGCGCCCTCCGACGGGTATGCCTGCAGGCTGGGTGGCAGGTCATCGAGCTGGATTGTTCCGCCTCGCGCAAGCAGGACTGAACGCTCGATGACTCGTTCGAGCTCGCGGACATTGCCCGACCACCGGTACGCGGTAAGCCGCGTCATCGCTTCCGGGCTGATGTCGGACAGGTCGCGCCCGAATTCCAGACTGCTGCGGCGCACGAAGTGGCGCACGAGCTCCGGAATGTCCTCCGGTCGCTCTCTGAGAGGCGGAAGCACCAGCTCCACCGCGCCGAGTTGTTCGCAGAGGTCCTCTCGGAACTTGCTCTGCGCGACAAGCTGGTCCAGGGGCTGGCTGGTCCCGACGACTACCCTCACGTCTATGCTGACCGGCTTGCTCCCCCCGGCCCTTTCGAGCGCATGTTCACGGAGCACGCGCATGAGCTTCGATTGCTGCGCGAGGCTAATGGCGCCGATCTCATCCAGAAACAGGGTCCCGCCGTCAGCGAGTCCGAGGCGACCCTTGCTCCCGGGCGCACCGGCCTTGCCGACGCCCAGGAGTTCGGATTCGAGCAGGTTCTCGGGTATGGCCGCGCAATTCACGGACGCGAAGGGCATACCCGCGCGAATGCCGGAATCGTGCAATGCCCGGGCTATCAGCTCCTTGCCTGATCCAATCTCCCCCCGGATCAGCACCGGGTCGTTCCTGCTGGCCGCCGCGCACACCGCGGCAAGCACGTCCAGCATCCTCTGGTTTCGACCGACCACGCCCTGATAGCGCAGTCCTGCCAGACCCGGGCTTTCCTCAACTACTCTCACCGTCAATTCGGACAACCGGTGAATCGGCGTGGCCAGCAGGTTGGCGATGGTGCCCAGCACCAGATGGTTGTGCTCCAGCGCCAGCGGCTCGGCACGCTCCAGGTGGACCCGACCGAGCACGCTTCCGCCGTGGCGCACCGGCCAGCTCAGCATCCGGTTGGTGGCGATCAGTTCCTCGCCAACACCCGATCCGAGGGACGGCTTCAGATCCGGGCGGCCGCGCATCAGCAACGTCCGGCCGCCAACCAGGATGGCGGCACTGTCGAACCTGAGTGCCTCCAGGAGCATACCGATGGCCTCGTTCAGGAAAACCTGAGGCTCGGATTTCATGGACGCGAGGGCGGACACCCCTTGGAGCAGCGCCATGTCAGAGTCCATGTCCAACTGGCGCTGGAAGAGCAACCGGTTCACGTCATGCCCCTCCGCGATGATGCCCAGCGCGCGGAACGTGCGGGAGGCCGCCTTCAGGTGCGACATGGCTGCTTCGTGCTCACCCCGGGTGAACAGATATCGGCCGTAGTGGAACCGCACGCGGGCCAGGTCAGAGCTCTCCTCGAGATCATGCAGCAGAACCATCGACTGCTCGAAGCACTCCCGGGTCTGTCTGTCCTCGCCGCTGACGGCATGTAAGAGGGCCATTACCCTCAGAGACTGGGCCTCTTCCCCTTGGAGCCCGACTTTGCGGGCGAGTGCACGCGAACGTTCCGCCAGTTCCCGGCAGCGGTCGCACTCGCCCATGTCCAGAGCCAGCTCGGCCATACGCCAGAGCACCTGTGCCGCGAAGACGTGCGCGTCGGACTTCTGGGCCAGGGCCAGCGCCTCGGAGTAGGCCCGGTGAGCGGCGGCGTGGCTCCCCTGCCGGTGATAGGCCTGGCCGAGATTAGACGTGGCGTCCAGCAGCGTATAGGGCGGGGACTCGGTCGGGTCCGCCGATCTCAGCGCCATGGTAAACATGCTGACTGCTTTGGCCACCTTGTCGCGCTCGAGAAAAATCTCGCCGAGCGAGTTGAGCGCGGCCGGGCGCAGGTGGCGCGCCTCCGCGTGTTCTTCGCTGAGCGAGAGCCCGCGGTAGTAGGACTCGAGCGCATCGTCCAGACGTCCCAGCCGCTGCAGCGCGCACCCGATGTTGTGCTGGTGAAGAGCCCGACTCGCTGTATCTGCCAGCTCGTCATCCAGCTCCAGACAGTCCTGGAAATGCTGGAGAGCTTCGGTAACCTGCCCTTGCAGGACGGCCAGATTCCCGAGCTGGTTAAGCGCCGCGACAACACAACTGCTGTCCCCGGCCCTGCGGAATAGGCCGAGAGCACGCTCGTAGCACTCCCGGGCCGGTTCGTAGTCGCCCTCGACTTCGTGGGACCGCCCAACCAGGTAGAGGTACTGCCCCTCATGCACCGGATTCTCCGACGCCAGCGCGGCCTCATGCACCAGGAGCGCACATTCCCGGGCGGCGCCGACGTCGCCTCTGTCCCGGCAGGTCTCGCTGAGAAACAGGCCGGCTCGGACCAGGTCACTTAAACTCCGGGTCCGGCGCGCGACTTCCGCGAACTCACGCAGACACGCCTCGAACTCCTCGCTCGTCAGGTCGGCCCGGCAATTGCTCAAATCCCTCAGCGCGCCGAGACGCTCGGCATCGTTGCGCGCCTCGGCCAGCCGCTGCTTCAGGGCCTGAATCGGAGCCAACCGTTCCGCAGCCATTTCCTTACTGCAAGGATAGAACAACCGCTGCCGATGTCAAACCGATGTCCACTCTTGACACGCAAACGTTGGGGGCTATCCTCACGCAGTACAAGAGAGCATCGGACGCCGGCCGCGGTCTCGATAAGGCCATGAGCTGTGAGCATCCGGGCCGGACGCATGCCCTCCGGAAAGAGAAACGCGGCTGCCAGGCCAGTGCGGCAGCCGGAAGGAGCAAAAATGCTGGATAGTCGTCTGTGCGTGAGCCCGCCCTGCAGAAGCTGGAAGACGGTGACGCACTACTTCCACTCCAAGGACGGCGAACCTCACAATTTCGAGATCCCAAACCCTCAACCTCCCTCGGGCACGATGGTCGCTACGCCCCGCCCGCAGCCCTGCCCGATTGATGGCTGCCCGATGTCGGCCGAACAGCCCATGGCCAACCCGACCTTCACCTACTGCCTGAACTGCGGGAATGTAGAGCAACACCAACAGAGCGCGCCCTGAGAAACAGCACGGCACAGCGAGGGAGATACCTCAGCGTCTCCCTCGCTACGAAACCAGGGCTCCTACATCAGCAGTCCGCCGTCGATTCTCAGAACCTGGCCGGTGACGTAGCTCGCCAGTTCCGAGGCAAGGAACAGGCAGACGTTCGCTACGTCCTCCGGGGTCCCGGCCCGCTTCAGCGGGATCCCGGCAATGTATGTTTCGCGAGTGGCCGCATCCAACTTCTCAGTCATCGCGGTAGCGATATAGCCCGGCGCGACGGCGTTGACCGTGACGTTCCGTGACGCCAACTCCTTTGCCGCGGACTTGGTCAGGCCGATAATCCCGGCCTTTGCCGCGGCGTAATTGGCCTGGCCGACATTGCCCATCTGGCCCATGATCGATGCGATGTTGATGATGCGACCCCAGCGGTTCTTCATCATTCCCCGAAAACAGGCCCTGGTGAAGTTGAACGCGCCCTTCAGGTTCACGGCAATCACTCGGTCGAACTCCTCCTCGGTCATGCGCAGGAGCAGGTTGTCCCGCGTGATGCCGGCGTTGTTCACGAGGATGTCGATACCGCCGAGGTCGGCAGCTATTTGCTCGCACAACTGCTGGACTGCCGCGAAATCGGAAACGTCGATTGCATAGGCGTGCGCCTTCCTCCCTGCGCCGGTAATCTCGGCCGCGACCTTGTCTGCCGCCTCCTTGACCACGTCGCACACCGCTACCGCCGCGCCAACCGCGCTGAACCGGATGGCAATCTCTCTACCTATGCCTGAACCCGCGCCGGTAATCAGCGCCTTCTTGCCCGCAAGACTCAAATCCATGCGTGTCGTCCCTCGTTCATCGTTCATCGTTCCACGTTCGTCGAGGCCGGCCGTCACACGCCGGCCGCTTTCCAATACCCGCACTTCTGACATCTGACATCTAGCTTCTGACCTCTCACTTCGTTTGCCGTCTTCTAGGCTCCCGCGCTCGCCGTCACCATCGTGCAGCTTCCCTGGAACATGCAGTCCGGCTGAATGACCAGGCCCTTGCAGCAGACATTGCCGTACACCTGGGCACCTCGTTGCAGTTCCACTCCCTCATCCGCAAAAATGTCGCCCTCAACCCTGCCGGCGACGACCGCGGAACGGCAATGCAGTTCGCCCTTGAGCAGCGACTTCGGGCCGGTGACGATAGTCTCCGAGATGTCCATCCGGCCCTCGACCTGCCCGTCAAGCCGCACTCCGCCCGTGACGCGGAAATCTCCCCTTACGTTCGTCTCCGGACCGATGACCGTATCGAGTCTACCGTCGTTCCGGTTCTTTGCCATAGGTCTCCAATTCACAGCCCTGACTCCGCAGGCTGCGTTCCGCAATCTTCAATCTCAAATCTAGAATCCAAATGACTCGTGCCAGTATATTTCACGACTGTGGAAAGTCAAACGGCGATCTGGTTCTACGTTCCCCTCGGTCCTCGGTCCTCAGTCTTCCGTCCTCGGTCATCGGTGCCGCTCCCCGACCCCTGCCCCTCACTCCCTCCCCGTCAGCCGGGCGACGACCATCCCGCTCGCCCGCGGCGCGGTGGCGCCAATCGTTATGAACGCCCGGAGACGTCCCGCGGTGTCCCGCACTGCGGTCTCGTTCGAGCCCGCCACCTCGGCAACCACGTCGTCCTTCGCAACCCGGTCCCCGACCTTGCGTTTGAACCGGAACCCGGCGCTGTGGTCTATCTTCGATTCGAGGTTCTCGCGGCCGACTCCAAGCCGGACTCCCAGCAGCCCCGCCTGCAGCGCATCGATGCTTCGAATGAACCCGGCGGATTCCGCGCGGACTTCGGCTCGATGTTTGGGCTGCGGCAGCAGACCGTAGTCGTCCACGACCCGCGGGTCTCCGCCCTGTGCCTTGACCATCAGCCTGAACTTCTCCAACCCGGTTCCATGGGAGAGCGCCCGCATCAAAAGCCGCCGCGCCTGGGCCGGGTCTCTCGCCACGCCGGCCAGCATCAACATCTCCCCGCCCAGCGCCAGTGTCACCTCGGCCAGGTCGGGCCGCCATCGTCCCTTGAGTGCCTCAATCGCCTCGACCACTTCGACCGCGTTCCCGACCGCCTCCCCGAGCGGCTCCGACATGTCCGTGACCAGTGCGACAACCCTCTTGCCCAATTGCGTGCCGATGGCAATCATCGTCCGCGCCAGCTTCCGCGCCTGCGCGGTACGGGTCATGAACGCGCCGCTGCCGGTCTTCACGTCCAGCACCAGTCCGTCCACTCCCTCGGCCAGCTTCTTCGACATGATGCTGGCCGCAATCAACGGTATCGAATCCACGGTGGCGGTCACATCGCGCAGCCCGTACAGCTTCCGGTCAGCCGGACACATCCGCTTCGTCTGTCCCATCATGCAGAGCCCGTTGTCCAGCAGGTTCTTCTTGAACTGCGCGAACGTAAGGTCGGTACGGAAGCCGGGAATCGACTCGAGCTTGTCCAGAGTCCCGCCGGTGTGCCCGAGCGTACGGCCAGAGACCATCGGCACATTCACCCCGCAGGCCGCGACCAGCGGCGCGAGAATGAGCGACACCTTGTCCCCGACTCCGCCGGTCGAGTGCTTATCCACCCTCGGGCCCGGGATATCCGACAGGTCGAACACATCCCCCGAGTTCATCATCGCCAGAGTCAGGGCCGCGGTCTCCTCGGCCGTCATCCCGCGGAAAAAGATCGCCATCAACATCGCGGCCATCTGATAGTCGGGCACCCTGCCCGCCGCGTATGAAGAGACCAGCTCCTCGATCTCCTCGTCGCTCAGACGACCTCGGTCGCGCTTGCGCCGTATCAACTCATACAATTGCATGGAAGACTAGGGCATAATACTACCCCCTGCCCCGCTGTCAAACGGTGATTCCTCCCCTGAATCCGACATTGAACTTCGAATGCATGCCGGTACGCGTGACCGAACCGAATGGCTAGATTCACCCGGCGGGTATTCTCGTCCGCGCTAGTATGGACAACCGCTATCAGCGGCATGCCGCACAGACGAAAAGTAGCCGCCGACAGCGGTCAGCCGAACAACTACTCGCTGCTGACCGACGCCGAATCGCCCTGAGTCCGACGAAAGGGTCTCTCGTGTCTGGTCACTGGAAACTCGCGGCCAGCGGCCGCATAATCTAGAATCTACAATCTTGAATCTAAAATGACGTGTCGTTGCGTCAAGATTCGCCCGCTGCGTCGTCGGGACTTGCCCGTTTCTCAAGCAGGCCCAGCTTGGCGAGCCGGCTCGTGATTGCACTACGTTGTCGTTGCAGCGTGGCTGCGATTTCATCTGCGGTCTTGCGAGCGGCGAACATGCTGCCGAGGCGCAAGTCCTCGTCCTTGGTCCATGGTTCGTAGGCCCTTGGGTGCTCTGCCCTGATTTTTCGCAGTCTCTCATCTTGAACCCGAATCGAACGTGCGGGTTCTGTGGCTTTGTCATCTGGGCCAAGCAGCGTCAGCGCCTCATGGGCAGCCCCGAAGATGTTGCTGTAAGTCAGCCCCGGAATCGCTGTCAGAATCTGCTCGTAGCTGCGCCCGCTGGCAATCAACCTGAGAATCTCACGCGACCTGCTTCTCAACTGTGTTCTGTCGCTGCTCATCTTGCCCTCCTTAAGACTCTCCCTTGAACGCGCGGTCGAGGATGGATGGTAGCAGTGTTCACCGCTCATTCGTCCGTGTAACTGCCCAGCAGTGACTGAATACGGTCGGACAGGGCATCGGCGCGGCGCTGCAGCTTGCTGCCGTCACGGGCATGGTTGCTGGCCGAAACAACATAGCCCATGAAGTCATCCCAGTCAGCGAGGGTCATGCTCAACCCCGGCTGTTTGGCCTTCTTCAGAGCCTTCGTCTGCGCGTCCGATAACCCCATCGATATCGTCCAGTCATCGAGAATCAACCGCCGTTCGTCCTCGCTGAACTGAAGTCGGAGCTTCACACCTGGGAGGACACGCATCACGCCTCGGGGCTTGCTTTCCAGAGCAACCAAGTCGAGGAAAGACTCAATGTCCGCCTTGGTCGGCCGTTCGCGCCTTGCTTTCTTTGCCGCGCCCGTGACCTTCTCTCCTCGTTTCTTCCCGTCCGCCTTCCTTTCAGTCATGATTTCCTTTCTTCGTCCTTCATCCCTCCTCCTTCATCCTTGTCCTTACAGCTCTCCCTTGAATGCGCGGTCGAGGATGGACGGCATCAGGGCGTCGAGTTCGGCCTGTGTCTCCGCCTGCAACCGCTTCATCTCATCCAGCTTGGTCTGCAGCGCATCCAGCTCGGCGACAATCTGACGCTGGATGTCCACGGGCGGAACCGGAATGGAGGTGGTCTCAATGTGTCCTTGGTTTATCTTCCATATACCAGATGTCGTCTTGGCTTTCTCCTCGACGACCTTGCGGGTTGATGCTGAATTCCAGGCGGCAACGAAGAACTCTGGCAGAACCCGATCCCTCGGCAGCGGGACGTGGATGAACAGGTCCGGGAACACAATCGAGTCGGGTTCATCCACCACCAAGCCGGCACGGCCGCAGAGTCGCTTGCTGCCATTGCCGCGCATTACGAAGACGTCTCCCTTGCGAGCCAAAAAGGGATCGGCCTCCGACCTACTCAGCGGGACTGGCTTTGCGTCCGTTACGTCAATGCGGCCGTCTCTCATAGATGACAGAATGAGGCATCGTACGCCTTCGACGTCGCCAGAGGACTTCACAGAACGTCCGTTCCGAAGTTCGCTGCCAGCCAGCAACTGCCGCACGGTCCGTGTCTGACATTCTGCTTGGGCGCAGATGGTAGACATCACAGCGCCCCCCAGCACTTCTGTTGCCGTGGAAGCGGCGTGGTGAAGGTCTCTTGCCTCGGTCACCTTCCCCGCCAGTTCCTCAATCCGTGCCACGATGCGCCGCTGTTCGGAAAGGGGAGGAAGGGGAATCGGCACAGGCAGCAGACGCTTGGCCTTGAGTTCGGTTTTGATACCACCGGGGACGTACTCATGCAGCAATTCGCGGAACGTCCCGCTCCGCAGCAACCACCAGAGGAACATCGTGTCGACACGGTTTCCCTTGGGGGAATACGCACCGTAGTGGATCGTCGCGGCCGCAGTTCCTTCGTTCTCGGTTCCGTAGACAGCAATCGCACCCTTGGCGGCGTTGATACCAGATACAACTAGGTCGCCGGGCCTTATGAGAATCATACCCGTCCTGGTCTCGCCGTCCGGCCGGAATTGCAGAACGCCGTCGTTGAAGCCTATCTTAGAGACAATGCGCACGCGACCCGTCAGTAGGTCATCATCAGTAGGACGTTCCTGCCGCTCGGCGAGCACCTCGCCCAAGGGAACTTGCGACCAGCCTTTGCTCAGGGCTTCTTCTCCAAGTCGGCTTTGATGTCGGCCATCAGGGCAAGGATGCGTTTCTCTTTCTCGATGATGCTCGCGACGAGTTGTTCGGGCGGGAGGTGTTCGAGGTCTTGCTTGGCGCTGGGGTTCTTGACATCGAGGTTGACCGTGACCGTGCCGTCTTCGGACTTCTTGAGCACGTCCTTGGCCGCGACCTTCCAGGCTTGGCCGTTAGCCTTGCGCTTGGCCCACCATTTGAGGCAGGGCGCGAACTCCTCGAATTGGAGGGGCATCGTCTTGGTGTGCTGCTTGCGGCCTTCGGGCAGAGGAAGTTCGAAGTACCAGATGTCCTTGGTCGGTCCGGACCGGTCGAAGAATAGGAGGTTCGTGGGAATCGAGGTGTAGGGCGCGAAGACGCCGTTGGGCAGGCGAACGATGGTGTGGAGGTTGAACTCGGTGAGCAGTTCTTCTTTGATGCGGGCGCAGACACCGTCGCCGAAGAGCGTGCCGTTGGGCACGACGACTGCGGCGCGGCCGGGCGTCGGCGAGCGGCGGAGCTTACGCATCAGGAGTTGGAGGAAGAGCAGGGCTGTCTCCGACGTCTTTCTGTCGTCCGGGAAGTTGCCCTGGATGCCCCTCTCTTCTTCGCCGCCGAACGGCGGGTTGGTCATGATGATGTCCACGCGGTCGCGGTCACCGATTTCGGAGAGACGCACGGCGAGGCTGTTGCCGTAGGTTACGTGCGGGTATTCCATGCCGTGGAGGAGCAGGTTCATCTGGCAGAGCAGGTAAGGCAGGGGCTTGGCCTCGCCGCCGATGATGGAGGACTTCTGGAGAATCTTGCGCTGCTCGACGGTCAGGCATTGCTTCTCAAGGTGCTTGTAGGCTTCGACGAGGAACCCGCCGGTGCCGCAGGCCGGATCGAGCACGACTTCGCCGAGTTTCGGATTGATGACCTCGACGATGAAGCGGATGACCGGACGCGGGGTGTAGAACTCGCCCGAGTCGCCGGCCGCATCGCGCATCTCGCGGAGCATCGTCTCGTACATGTTGCCGAGGGTGTGGATTTCCTCGGTCGAGTCAAAGTGGATGCCGTTGACCTTGGAGGGGAGCGTGGCATCAATGCTGTTGAAAATCGGGGCTATTGCAGGTGAAAGGTGCATGCAGACGGACGTAAGCTGTCATCCGGCGTTGGATCGCGTCGACGGTGCTGAGTCCGGAGACGACTTCCCGTAGGCTTCCGTGC